>NZ_JBHWWX010000055.1:0-20160 GCF_042730335.1 Rhodococcus sp. NPDC060084 | reverse complement strand
TTATGTGTATAAGAGACAGGCCCTGACCCCCCCACACTCGACGACAACGTGGGCCCCCCTGCGTCGCTGCTGGGCCCTCGTTTCTGTGAGCAGGTCGAGACCGTCCCCCTAGGGAGTACCCGGTTCCGAATTCGCCGTCGTCTGCGAATGCGACGCAGACGCAGGCGAGGTGGGCGGTAGCGGCGACGTATCCCCCGGTGTCCCGCTCGACGGTTCCGTCGTCCCGGGCTGGGTCGGTGACGGCGTCGGAGTCGGCGAAGGAGTGTCGGACGCCGGCGGCGCATCGAGAATGGTGGGGTCGATCGGCGGCGGGGGCGGTGACGGTACCGGTTGCGACGGCTCGACGGGACCGGGCGTCGTCGGAAGCGGCCCCGGCTCCACGGGAAGGAGGGTGTCCGACGGAATCTGCCCGACGTCGGGCGCGGGCACCACCGCAGTGTCCGAGGGCGGCGGCAGTGGCAGTGGTGACGGCGCGGGCGCCAGTTTGTCGATTTCGGCCGACAACCGTTGTAGCCAGTCTCCGAGGGCATCGCGGTCGCCCTGGTCGGTGACCCGCGCCGACCGCGCTTCGGCGGACTGCAACAATTGCTCCGCTTCGTCGGTCTTTCCGTCGGCGATCAATTGCTCGGCGCGTTCGAGCGTCGACGTGGTATCGATGCGGGCTTCTGTCGATTGCGCCTGCTCGCTGAACACGACCTGCTTCACGCTCCACAGCGGGTCGCCGGGCTCTGCGCTGTAGGACACCGCAGTGGCGCCGCCGAGAGCAATCATCACCAGCGCGGCAGCCCCGGCAATCGGGCGGATCACGCGAAGTTGGCTCTTCGACCGCGCACGCCGTGAGGCGAGGGCGTCACGAGCACCGAGTTCCCTGTGGACGGCGGCGACGACCTGATCGAGGTCCGGCTCCGCGGGTACCGGGTCGGACAGGATCTCGGCTCGCCAGCCGGCCAGCAGAGTGGCGAGTTCGTATTCCTCGGTCGATTCCGTCTCGACGGGACCGTTTCCCGAGATCGCGTCGATGAGGGCGTCGTCTCGCCGGACTGCAGAGATGTCCACGGTAGCGTCGCCGTCGGGCAGATCCTCGGAGAAGCTGCCGCCCGAGTTGCGCCTCCTACCCATTCCTTTCACCTGCTCTCGTGACTTCTTTCTTGAGTCTGGCGATGGCTCGGTGCTGAGCCACTCGTATCGCTCCCGCTGTGCTTCCGACTGCCACGGCCGTTTCCTCGGCCGACAACCCCATCACCAGACGCAAGATCAAGACCTCGCGTTGTTTCTCCGGAAGAATCTCCAAAAGCTTCTTCATCTCCCGGCCGGCTTCCGAGTTGAGCGCAAATTCCTCCGGGCTGTCGTCGAGCGACATCACTTCCGGCACATCCGCAACGGGTTCGGCGCGATTACGCGCCGCGCTGCGGTGTGCGTCGGCGACCTTGTGGGCCGCAATGCCGTAGACGAACGCCATGAAGGGGCGTCCCTGGTCCTGATATCTCGGCAACGCAGTCATCACAGCCAGGCACACCTCCTGCGCTACGTCGTCTGCAGAGAGCTGGCCGCGCTCTGCGGATCCCACTCGTGCGCGGCAGTACCGCACGACGAGCGGTCGAACACCTTCGAGAACTCGGGAGAGAGCAGCACGATCACCCTGCGCAGCCGCAACAACGGCGGCGTCCCACTCCTCACCCATAACAGTCATCGATTGCGCAAGTCCTGGCGTTACAGAGACACGATCCCCCACCCGGGCGTGCTTCCACGGAGACGTGGAACCCACCTAGCGTAGCGATAGTGGCCGACAGTTCGGGTACGGCAGTACCGGTCAGACGCCCATCGGGACAAATCGCCCACCGCGGCGGACGATCGTTGCGGCGCATGCGTTCACCGCTGCTACCGCCTCGGGGGAGCCACCGACGCCCGCGAGCATCATCGCTGCCGCCCACCGGAGCGGGATCAAGCCGTGTTCCGCGCAACGGTCGAACACTTCTCTCGCGAGCTCACGCGCCGGCTCCGAATCGACATCGCCGGTCAGCGACGCGGCCCTGATCAGGTCGGATTTGATCGTGTGCCGCACCGATCCGTACCGCGACGCGAGGGCGGCAGCACGATCCGCGAACACACGAGCGGTGGAGAAGTCCCCTCCGGCCAGAGCCGTTTCGGCACTCACCCATGCGAGGCGTATCCGCTGGCGCAGAAAGGGTGCGTCGCCGTCGGCGTCCTCCGCCTCGTCCAGCACCGCGGTGCACCGTGTCAGCAGGTCCCGGGAAGCCGCGAGCCCCCCGGTCCCCAGCGAGTCGGCGGCAAGACCGGTCAGTGCGTCGCATCGAGCTCGGACACAACGGATGCGGTTCTCCGGATCCCCGTGCGAGGCAGCCTCCGTCCCTACTGCCGCCAGCGCCCGGCCGTCCGACGCCGCAGCCACCCGATGCCCTCCGAGTTGGCGGAGCAGCGACGCCTCGGTACTCGCGACGAGTGATGCCCAGGCCCCTGTCGGTCCGACCTCCCGGCGGAGCCGCGAGAGTTCGGCTCGCGCCGCGGCATAGCGCCCCTGGCCACCCAGGGCCACGGCGCGGTGCCACCGCTGTTCCACATCGTGCGCTGCCGGGAGCGGATGCATGCCCGGGGCGGCGCCGAATGCCGCAGCGGCCAGCACGGCCGCCGTGCCGGGCGAACTCGGCGGCAACGAACGCTGCGGCCCCGCCGATTCGATGTCATCCTTCATGGGGCCTTTGGCGAACATCGGACAATCATCGCACCGACGTTCGGCCCGCCCCATCCGGGCCGAATGTTTCAAGAAATACGCACCGCGCGCGCAAATAGTCTTGAAGAGTGGAATAGGACGAACGTCCAGTGAACCGAATTCGAACATTTCCTTTAACGTAGCGTTAAGAACATACAATTTGTATGCCCAACGAAGGCGGCGCACAAGAGGCTCCGCGACGAGGGCGAAACCCCGTACACCGGGCACATCGCTGCCTTTGCACTGGTTAGGGCGATGAGCGATCCCGGCCATGTCCGCAACGCCGGATTTCGAAAGACATTCGGCTGCCGGGTTGCATCATGACCCGGTCACAATGTAAATATTTCAGGGGTTAATTCTTGACGTTGTTGTTATGGACTTCGCCACTGATCGAAACCCTTGACGGTGAATCGATAACGCTTTTACGGTGAGTTCGCTCGAAACAAAGATTCGCTCGGCTGCATGGGGGGTACCCCATCACCGAACTACGGTCCGCTCGTCCTTGATGCGAGCAACGCTGCGAAGGAGTGCCACATGCCTGCACCGAATCACCTGCCCGGGCCCAACGCGGACCTGTGGGATTGGCAGATGGACGGCAAGTGTCGCGGAGTGGACTCCTCGATGTTCTTCCATCCGGACGGGGAACGGGGACGTGCGCGCGCCCAGCGCGAGAGCCGTGCGAAGGATCTGTGCCGTAGTTGCCCCGTGCTCGAGCAGTGCCGCGAGCACGCACTCACCGTTGCCGAGCCGTACGGCATCTGGGGCGGAATGTCGGAGACCGAACGTGAGATGTACGCCCGTCATCGCCGACGCAAGGTCGCCGTGTGATGCGGCCCCGGTGCGGATGACCCCGCCCTACAGGCTGCACGTCCGAGCGTCGTCCGCCGAGCGCCCGACGGCCCGAGCCGGCACCGCTCTCCGACACGACGAAGCCCCGCGCATGGAACTCTGCGCGGGGCTTCGAGTTTCGTGTCTCGGTTCGCTCCTAGTGAGCGTGCCCGTGACCGTGGTTGTCGTCCGCAGCCTCTTCGGGCTTCTCGACGATGGCACTCTCGGTGGTGAGGATCATCCGCGCGACCGAGGCCGCGTTGACAACCGCCGAGCGCGTCACCTTCACCGGATCGACGACACCGTCGGCGAGCAGGTCGCCGTAGGTGAGGGTCGCGGCGTTGAAGCCGTGGCCTTTCTCCGCTTCGGTCACCTTGTTCACCACGACGGCTCCGTCGAGGCCGGCGTTGGAGGCGATCCAGTACAACGGCGCGGTCAGCGCGGTACGCAGGACCGCGACACCGAGCGCCTCGTCGCCCGAGAGCGAGTCTTCGAGTTCACGCAGCGAGAGCGACGCCTGGACCAGAGCCGAACCGCCACCGGGGACGATGCCCTCTTCGACGGCGGCCTTGGCCGCGTTCACGGCGTCCTCGACCCGGAACTTGCGTTCCTTGAGATCGGTTTCGGTGGCCGCGCCGACCTTGATGACCGCCACGCCGCCCGCGAGCTTCGCCAGACGCTCTTCGAGCTTCTCGCGGTCCCAGTCGGACTCGGTCGCCTCGATCTCACGCCGCAACTGCGCCGCGCGTGCTTCGATCTCGTCGGCCGTGCCTGCGCCGTCAACGATCGTGGTGCTGTCCTTCGTGACGACGACACGACGTGCCTTGCCGAGCAGGTCGAGTCCGGCCTCCTTCAGGGACAGGCCCAGATCGGAGTTGATGACCGTACCCGCGGTGACGACCGCGAGGTCGTCGAGGAACGCCTTGCGGCGATCGCCGAAGTACGGCGCCTTGACCGCGACAGCCTTGAGGGTTTTGCGGATCGCGTTGACCACGAGGGTCGACAGCGGTTCGCCTTCGATGTCCTCGGCGATGAGCAGAACGGGCTTACCCGATTCAGCGATCTTCTCGAGGAGCGGGAGGAAGTCGGGAAGCGAGGTGATCTTCTCGCGGTAGAGCAGGATCAGCGCGTCCTCGAGGACGGCTTCCTGGGTGTCTACGTCGGTGATGAAGTACGGGGACAGGAAGCCCTTGTCGAACTGGACACCCTCGGTGACGACGAGTTCGGTGTGCATGGTCGAGGATTCCTCGATCGTGACGACACCGTTTTCGCCGACCCGCGTGAGGGCCTCGCCGACCATCTCGCCGATTTCCGCGTCACGGCACGAGACCGTGGCGACCTGCGCGATGGCGTTCTTGCCCTCGACCGGGGTGGCGGCCGCGAGCAGAGCTTCGCAGACGCGGTCGGCACCCTTGGAGATGCCCGAACCCATGGCCATCGGGTTTGCTCCCGCGGCGATGTTTCTCAGGCCGGCCTTGACGAGCGCCTGCGCGAGAACCGTCGCGGTGGTGGTGCCGTCACCCGCGACGTCGTTGGTCTTGGTGGCAACGCTCTTGACGAGCTGAGCGCCGAGATTCTCGAACGGGTCTGCCAGTTCGATCTCCCGGGCGATGCTGACACCGTCATTGGTGACGGTGGGGCCACCGAAAGCCTTGGCGAGCACGACGTGCCGCCCACGCGGGCCGAGGGTGACCTTGACGGCGTCGGCGAGCTGGTCGACACCGCGTTCGAGTGCTCGGCGCGCGGTCTCGTTGAACTCGATTTGTTTGGACATGTTCTCCGGCTACTCCTGGACTCGGGTGATCCGCAACGGATTCCGCCCCGGGTCCATGACGGAACTCCGGGGCGGAATGTGTGCGGCCTACTTGGCGACGACAGCCAGGACGTCGCGCGCAGACAGGATCAGGTACTCCTCGCCGGCGTACTTGATCTCGGTTCCGCCGTACTTGCTGTAGATGACGACGTCGCCTTCCTTGACGTCGAGCGGGATGCGCTTGTCGCCATCTTCGTCCCAGCGGCCGGGGCCTACAGCGACGACGGTGCCCTCCTGGGGCTTCTCCTTCGCCGTATCCGGGATGACGAGGCCGGAGGCAGTCGTCGTCTCGGCCTCATTGGCCTGGACGAGGATCTTGTCCTCGAGCGGCTTGATGTTCACGCTCGCCACGATGAGCCCTCCACTTTCAGGGGTTTTTGGGTCCGAAGCTCTCGATGTCCTCGGACGCGGGGTTGTTCAGTCACCACGGGTGACGCCGTACGCAGACCCGTCGTCGCGGGTGCCGGATCAACGCTCGGTGTCACTAGCACTCTATACATGAGAGTGCCAGCCACTCAAGAGGGGCCGGGGCCGACGCGCCGAGCCGAGTCACCACATACAGAATTATGTTACGGTTGCATAACGAAATCGAGAGCGTGACCATACGGTGACCCCAGAGAGGGAAAAGAACCCCGCCCGAGCACCGGTCATGCACGAGAGGTGAACTTATGCCCACGTCGCTAGGCATCTCCGTGGGAACGTCAGGTGTCGGTTCGGCCCTACGGGTCGACACGGAGACCGGATCCACCACCGAGTACCGCCGACTGGCTGCCGATTCCGACCGAAGCCGTGAACTCGGTGATCTTGTGTTCGACGCCGTCTCCCTGATGTGCGCGCACCTGGCGGATCGTCCTGTTGTCAACGTCGCCTACCGCACCGACGAACAAGCCGAGACCGTACGTCTCGCTGCCGAACGCGAGGGACGACACGTACGACTCGTCCCCGAAACCGCTGCGATGCTCGCATTCCTCCGCACCGTGGGCCTTCGCTCCGAAGCGGGAACGGTCGCGATCGCCGATCTCGGTGCCACGGGCACCACGGTGTCCGTCCTGGACCAGTCCACCGGCACCGTCCTTCGCTCTGCACGCACCGAAGAAGTCAGCGGCAACGCGCTCGGAACACGGATCTACGAACGGGTCCTCCGCTCCACGAGCACGATGCGCACCCGCCGCCGGATCGACTCCGAGTTGCTCGCCGCCCGGTGCCAGGGCGCCCAGGAGGTACTCACCACCGCCGACGTCGCGCGGATCGACATCGCGGAAGCGGGACCCGACGCGTCCGTCACCCTCACCCGCGCCGACCTCCACGAACTGAGCGCCGACCTCGCCGACACGGCTGCCGCATTCACGCGGCGCATCTGCACCGGATCGACACCGCACCCACGGACACTCGCACTGGTCGGTGGCGCGGCCGGCGTTCCCGCCCTGGCCGACGCAATTGCGGGCGCGTTCGACGGCGACACCATGCGCGTGGCCGAGCCTGCATCCGCTGCGGCTCAGGGCGCCGCCCTGATCGGCGAGTCGGCCGAGGCAGCGGCCTATCCCTTGGTCGGGTCGTCGAGGACGCGTCGCGGCAAAACGAGCGGACGACTCTCGGGCACGCTTGCCGGTGTACTCGTGCTGAGCGCGATCCTCGCGGGTTTCGCCACCGAGCATTTCGCCGGCCGCGACACCGCCGGCGGGCCGGTCTCGCCGTTGATGACGAGCGGAGCGGTACCCCCGGCGAACGAGGACGCACCCCGGGCGCCCACCGAGACCGCGATCCCGTCCCAGGACCCGGATTCCCTGCCGATCTCGACTCTCACCTCGGACGCACAGTTCCCGCCCGCACCGACCGCCGACATGCTCCCTCCGGCCATCCTCGACACGGACATCCCCGGATCGAGCACGTCGAATCCCCGGTCCGGTGGAACCACGGTGACCCCCACCCCGATCGACCAGGTGCCCACCCCCGAGGTCTCGCCCGACGAGACCTTCCCCGATCGCGACACCACCACTGCGCCGCCGTCGAGCACCACACCGGACCCGTCGACCACACCGGGGCCCGACGACACCACACTTCCGGACACCACGAGTCCGATTCCGGTGTCACCGGAACCGAGCGATCAACCGGGTACGGAACCGTCCGACCCGGGGATCGCTCCGTCGCCGGCGCCTACGACGACAGAGGGCGCACCGGCCGTCGCGCCCGGGACGCCGCTCTCGGGCGAGACCGGCACCGTTGTCATCCCTCCGGAGAACGCCGACACCGGCGGCTGACGCCGCGCGGGGACGGTCAGGCGGAGACCTGCGACACGGATACCGGCAGGCCGGGATCGGTGGCCGCACCCAGCGAGGACGGTGCCGCACCGCCGGCGATCAAGTGCGCGCCGAGCGCTGCGATCATCACACCGTTGTCCGTGCAGAGTTTCGGCCGGGGCACCCGCAGCGTCATACCTGCTGCCGCGCAACGCTCTTCGGCCAGTTCCCGCAGTCGGCTGTTCGCTGTCGCCCCGCCACCGAGCACGAGGGTGTCGACACCGAGATCCTTCGCGGCCCGGACGGCCTTCATGGTGAGCACATCGGCCACCGCCTCCTGGAAACCCGCGGCGACGTCGGCGACCGGAACAGGTTCACCCGCACGCTGTTTCGCCTCGACGAAGCGCGCGACGGCCGTCTTCAGCCCGGAGAACGAGAAGTCGTGGCGGGAGTCGCGTGACCCGGTCATCCCGCGGGGGAACACCACCGCCGTGCGATCGCCTTCTCTGGCGAGCCGATCCACTTCGGGTCCGCCGGGATAACCGAGACCGAGCAACCGGGCCACCTTGTCGAACGCTTCACCTGCTGCGTCGTCTACAGTCGTGCCGAGTTCCACGATGGGCTTGCCGATGTCCTCGACATGGAGCAGGTGCGTGTGCCCGCCCGAGACGAGCAGAGCAATGCACGGCGGCATCGGTCCGTGCTCGAGGGTGTCCACCGCGACGTGGCCACCGAGATGGTTGATCGCGTAGAAGGGCACGTCCCACGCTGCCGCGTATGCCTTGGCGGCGGCCACTCCGACGAGCAGCGCACCGGCGAGACCAGGTCCGATGGTGACGCACACCGCGTCGGGCCTGTCGATCCCGGCCGCGGCGAGCGCACGTCGCATCGTCGGCACCATCGCTTCGAGATGCGCCCTGGACGCGATCTCCGGAACCACTCCCCCGAACCGGGCATGCTCGTCCACGCTCGAGGCGACTTCGTCGGCGAGAAGTTCGAGGGTGCCGTCACCGGTCCACCGCACGATTCCGACACCGGTCTCGTCGCACGAACTCTCGATACCCATCACGATGGGATTCTTGGGCAGTGCGCTCACCGTGGTCACGGTTGTCGCTCCTCTCGCGGATCCGGACGCTTCATGGTGTACGCGTCGGCGCCGCTCGGCTGGTAGTAGTTCTTTCGGGTTCCGACGATCTCGAAGCCCTCACGCCGGTACAGGGCGATCGCGGCGTCGTTGTCGGTACGCACTTCGAGGAACACCGGGCCGCCCCACCGATCGGCGGCCGCGAGCAGGTTCGCGAGCAGTGCGCCGCCGATGCCCTGCCGGCGCGCAGCGGGATCCACGCCGATGGTGTGGACTTCGGATTCGGGGAAGACGGCCGGACCCAGGCGGGCGAGTCCGGCATACCCCAGGACCCGTCCGTCGGCGTCCCGAGCGGCGACGTAATGATTGTTCGGCGACGCCAGTGCGGACCGGAACGCGGCCGCACTCCACGGACCGTCACCGGGAAACAAGATCGTTTCGAGTTCCGCACAACGGTCGGCGTCCTCGGGCCGCAATGCGTCGATCGTCGTGCGAGTCATGCTCGCCGGTCCGCAGTCTCCACCGCGTCGGGACGGCGCAGATACATCGGCACCAGCGGATCGGGGGTCGCGCCGGAGCCGATCGCCTCCGCGGCCACTGCCACCAGGCCGGCCGGGGACGGTGTCTGCACGTCCACGGTGGGCACGTCGAACAGCGCGGCGTGCGGCGCCGAACCCGCGACTCGCACCGACGGCTCCGCGGTGACCTCGGCCGGTTTACGAACTTCGGGGCCCTCGACACGCTGATCCTGCTTGTACCGCGCCCAATAGATCTCCCGGCGACGGGCGTCGGTGACGACGAGCAGGTCTCCGCCGTCGACGTCACCGTCGAGACGACGGACATCGGCGGCGATCGCGTCGAGTGTGCACACTCCGTACACGGGAATGCCCAGGGCGTCGCCGAACGCGGCGGCTGTCACCATGCCGACGCGCAGCCCGGTGAACGGGCCGGGCCCGACGCCGACGACGATCGCGTCGAGTTCTGCCGGTGTGTGTCCCGCGTCGGCGAGGCATTCGAGAATCTGGGGAGTGAGTACCTCCGCGTGCGCGCGAGGGTTGTCCGTGACGCGCGACGCCAGAGTCTCGGGACGGGCGCCGCCGCCGAGACGGACGAGTCCGGAGGTCACGGCGGGGGTTGCGGTATCGACGGCGAGCACGAGCACGATGTACCAGCGTACCCGCCGTTCGAGTCCGTCAGCCCACCCAGGCCCACTCCGCCCGGCGGACGTCGCTGTCGGGATCCCTGCGCAGACGCACACGCAGATGCCGGTCGGTGAGCTTCTCGACGAGTCCCTCGCCCCATTCCACGACCACCACCGCATCCGCCAGATCGGTGTCCAGGTCGAGCGCATCGAGTTCGTCCAGTGCCCCGGGACCGTTGCCGAGCCGGTACGCGTCGACGTGCACCAGGCCGACCGGCGGCCGGCCGTCGGCGCTGCCGGGGCGGTGCTCGCGGGCGATCACGAAGGTCGGCGACGTCACGCGTCCCTGAACCCCGAGACCGGCGGCGATTCCGCGGGTGAGCGCGGTCTTCCCCGCGCCGAGAGGGCCGTCGAGGACCACGAGATCCCCGGCGTGCAGGTCGGCAGCGAGCCGCCTGCCGAACGCTTCCGTGTCCTCGACGGTCTCGAGTTCGATGCTTCGTGACCCGGTGTCCCGGGTCTGGTCGTCAGACAATTGCGGACCGCCTGGTCGATACGTCGTGCGCGAAACCGCGCTGGATCAGGCGGTCCACCGCCCGGTTGACAACTTCGGGGAATTCGAGCTGCACCAGGTGGCCTGCACCGCGCACCCGCTTGAGTTCGACGTCGGGCAGCGCCTCGGCGAGATCCTCGGAACTCGCATAGGGAATCACCATGTCGGCGTCCCCCGACAGCACCAGAACCGGCACGGTGCCGAGCACCGGCAGCGCTGCGGACTCGTCGTGCAGCTCGAGTGTGCGCAGGAAGTTCACGATGGTGAGGACGGGCGTCTCGTCGAGCATCCGGTCGGAGAACCGGACCAGACGCGGGCTGACCACGGTGCCGTACGACGCGGCCCGCAGGATGGGTGACACGATCGCCCGCGCCATGCCTCGCGCCTGCTGCACGAAACCCGGCGCCGTGCGTGCGGCGTACCGAAAGGCGTCGATGACCGGGTTGTCGAGGTTGCGCCCGATCCCGCTCTTGCTGAGCCCGGCTGCGGTGGTGGCGAGCAATCCCACTGCCACGACCCGCGGCCCGAACAGTTCGGGGCGCTGCGCCGCCAGCGCGATGGTGGTCATCCCACCCATCGAATGTCCCACCACGACCACCGGCCCGGCCGGGGCTGTGGCGTCGATGACACGTCCGAGGTCGCGGCCCAGTTGGGCGATGGTGCAGGTCTTCGACCCCGAGGCACCCGACTCGCCGTGCCCCCGCTGGTCGACGAAGACCATCCGCACGTCGCGGCCCCAGCGCTCGGCGATGTGCCGGTACTGCAAGTGCCACGACTGCATGCGCAGGCAGTAGCCGTGCACAAAAACCACGGTGAGCGGCGCGAACGGCGATCCGGCCTCCCGGACGACGAGCGAGACGTCGTCTTCGGAGTGGATCACCCGTTTCGGCAGCCGCAGGATCGCGTCGAAATCTTCGTCCTCGTAGAGTTCGTGGGCGGGCATTCCCGCGGTACGGACCGCGTAGAGGCCGGCCGAGGAGGCGAGTGTGATCAGGCTGGACCCGAGCATGCCCATTCGGCCCAAGACCGTCATGGCGTCACGCTCCCTTCGCCCCCGACGTAGGTTCGCACGGTGCGCCCGCCGATGCCCGTGACGATCTCGTAGTTGATCGTGTCGAGCTTCTCGGCCCAATCCTGGGCTCCGGGCTCACCGTGACGACCGTCACCGAAGAAGAACGCCTCGTCGCCTTCGTTTACTCCGGCACCGTCCGGGCCGAGGTCGACGACGACCTGGTCCATGCAGATCCGGCCGATCTGCGGCCGCCGCCGGCCGCCGAGCTGCACCTCGATCCGCCCGCTGAGATTGCGGCGGATGCCGTCGGCGTATCCCATCGGCAGAAGTGCCACCGTCGTGTCGGTGGGAGCGATCCAGCTGTGCCCGTACGACACGCCCGTCCCTGCTCGAACCTTCTTCACCAGAATCACCTTCGTCCGTACTGTCATCACCGGACGGAACCCGAAGTCGCCGCGTTCCGGAATGGGTGTCAGACCGTACATCGCAATTCCGGGCCGAACCATATCGAATCGCAGGTCAGGGCGGGTGAGCGTGGCAGCGGAGTTCGCCAGGTGCACTACCTCCGGAGACAACGACCGGCGTCGCAGATCTGCGACCGCCTCCTTCAGACGGTCACGCTGCTCGTCGTTGACGCGGTGCTCGGGTTCGTCCCCGTGCGCGAGGTGGGAGAACACACCGCGCAGCCGCACCGACCCCTCGGCCTGGGCGCGCGCAAGATCGTCGACGAACACGTCCCACTCGTCGGGGGCGACGCCGTTGCGGTTGAGTCCGGTGTCGACCTTCACCGCGATCGACGCCGTCGTCCCGGTGGAATGCGCCGCTGCGACGATCGACTCGAGGTGGCGGGGCGAGGAGACGCCGAGTTCGACGTTCGCCACGATGGCGGGTGCGAAGTCCGCGTCGGAGGCGTGGAGCCAGGACAGCACCGGCGCCTCGATTCCGGCGGCACGCAGTTCGATGGCTTCACCGAGTGTGGTGACCCCGAGTTCACGGGCGCCGGCGGCGAGCGCAGCCTTCGCGACGGGCACGGCTCCGTGGTTGTAGGCGTCGGCCTTGACCACCGCCATGACGGCAGCGTCCCCGGCGAACTCCCGGAGCCGCCGAACGTTCTCGGCGACCGCGTCCAGATCGATGACCGCCTCGGCTTGAGGGCGGGCGTTTCGGGCTGAAGGCAGGGTGTGCTGGGTCGTGGTCACGTCTCTCGATCCTGCCACTGCCCGTTTTTGTACGGACGCCGTGGTCCGGCGCGTCCGGTCACGATTCGGGCATATAGGTACGGAGCAACCGCACGGCGTCGTGCAGCGAGGCGAGGATCGCACTCGCCGACACCGGCGCCGCCGACGCTGCTTGCAGGCCTTCCCCGGGCGTGCCGCCGGAAGCAGCGAGGTTGGCGGCCAACGCATGTGCCCGAGCACCGGCGGCAGCGGCGAGATCGACGGGCATCCCCGACGACAGCAGCGCGCCGATCGTTCCGGACAGCACGTCGCCGGCGCCCGCCGTCGAGGCCCAGGACCCTCCGGCGTCGTTGACGAACACCAGGCCGTCGGGCCGTGCGATCAGTGTCACGTGCCCCTTGAGCAGGACATGGACGCCCCACTCCGCGGCGAGTGTGCGTACCGCTGCGACCCGGTCCGGTTCGGGTCGTGCCCCGGTGAGCCGTGCGAACTCACCCGCGTGAGGAGTGAGCAGGGTCGGGGCGGCACGTCCCCGAACCAGGTCCGGGTTGCGCGCGAGCACGGTCAGCCCATCGGCGTCGACCAGGACCGGCAGATCGGTGGCCAGAATTGCCCGGAGGGTCTCGGCGGCCTCGGTGCCCGTGCCGCCGCCCGGGCCCACGACCCAGGCCTGCACGCGACCGGCCTCCGCGACCGAGGGTGCGGCCACCACTTCGGGGCGATGGGCAAGAACTTCGGCCGACGCGGAACCGGCGTAGCGGACCATGCCGGAGGTCGCGGCGACGGCTGCCCCCGCACACAGGACCGCTGCCCCGGGGTACTTCGCGCTGCCCGCGGAGACACCGACTACGCCCTGGCTGTACTTGTCGTCGTCCGGGCCCGGTACCGGCCAGATGGCTCCCACCTCGGCGGCCTCGGCAGCGATCAGGCGGGATTCGGGGAGTTCGAGTCCGATGTCGACGAGTTCGACCCGGCCGCACCGGGGTGACGCGAGTGCGTGGACCGGTTTGAGGGCCCCGAACGCGACGGTCACGGTTGCGCTCACCGCCGGGCCGTCCACGGCGCCGGTGTCGGGGTCGACGCCGCTCGGCGTGTCCACCGCGACGATCGGCGCGGTGATCGCGTCGACGATGTCGGCGGCGGCGGGACGCAGTGGGCCGCGACCGGAGATTCCGACGATGCCGTCGAGCACCAGGTCGGGGTCACCGAGATGCTCGGGCCGGGCCGGCACGGCACGACCCCCGGCAGCCTTCAGTGCGGCGAGACCGGCGGGGTGCGCACGGTCCGGATCGAGGAGCAGTGCGGTCACCGCGCAGCCACGCCGGCGGAGGAACGACCCGGCCCACAGGGCGTCCCCGCCGTTGTCGCCGGACCCGACGAGCAGAACAACCCGTCTCCCGGCGACTCCCCCGGTGACGGCACGCAGTTCCGCCGCGGCGACGGTCGCCAGACCGTGCGCCGCCCGGCGCATCAGCGTGCCCTCCGGCAGCGAGGCCAGCAGCGGCGCCTCCGCGGCTCGCACCGCCTCGCACGGGTAGTAGCTGCGCATCGCCCCTCCTGGGAGCCTCGTGCCGCCCGGCGGCGTGGTCCGGGTTATTCGACCGTGACGGATTTCGCGAGGTTACGGGGCTTGTCGACGTCGTACCCGCGTGCCTGCGCGACCTCGGCCGCGAACACCTGCAACGGCACCGTCGACAACAACGGCTGCAGCAACGACGGCGCCGACGGGATCTCGACGAGATGGTCGGCGAACGGGCGCACGGTCTCGTCGCCCTCCTCCGCGATCACCACGGTCACCGCGCCACGCGCCTGGATCTCCCGGATGTTGCTGAGCAACTTGCTGTGCAGCACCGCGCGGCCCTTCGGCGACGGCATCACCACGATCACGGGCAGACCGTCCTCGATCAGCGCGATCGGACCGTGCTTGAGTTCACCGGCCGCGAACCCCTCGGCGTGCATGTACGCCAGTTCCTTGAGTTTGAGAGCGCCTTCGAGCGCCACCGGATACCCGACGTGCCGGCCCAGGAACAGCACCGCCGGCGAGGCCGACAGGTCCCGCGCGAGTTGCCGGACCGAATCCATACCCTCGAGCACCTGTGCGATCTTCTCCGGCATCGCCGCCAGATCCTCGTACTCGCGTGCCACCTCGTCGGGATACTTCGTGCCCCGGGCCTGCGCCAAAGCCAAGCCGACCAGGTAGTTCGCGGCCATCTGCGCCAGGAACGCCTTCGTCGACGCCACCCCGATCTCCGGACCGGTACGGGTGTACAACACCGCGTCGGCCTCACGCGGGATCTGCGCGCCGTTGGTGTTGCACACCGCGAGCACACGAGCCTTCTGGTCCTTGGCGTGCCGCACCGCTTCGAGGGTGTCGGCGGTCTCCCCGGACTGCGAAATGGCGACCACCAGCGTCGAACGGTCCAGCACCGGGTCGCGGTACCGGAACTCGGAAGCCAGTTCCACCTCGACGGGCAGGCGGGTCCAGTGCTCGATCGCATACTTCGCGACGAGACCGGAATGGTAGGAACTGCCGCACGCGACGACGAACACCTTGTCGATGTCGCGCAGTTCCTGATCGGAGAGCCGCTGCTCGTCGAGCACGATGCGGTTGTCGACGAAGTGCCCGCGCAGAGTGTCGGCCACCGCGCCGGGCTGTTCCTCGATCTCCTTGAGCATGAAGTAGTCGTGGCCGCCCTTCTCGGCGGCGGCGAGATCCCAGTCGATGGTGAACGGCTGGGTGCGTACACCGGTGTTGCCGTCGAAGTCGGTGACCTCGTACGAGTCCGCGGTGATGACGACGACCTGGTCCTGGCCCAGTTCGACGGCGTCGCGGGTGAACTCGATGAACGCGGCGACATCGGAGGCGACGAACATCTCGCCGTCCCCGACGCCGACGACCAGCGGTGTCGAGCGTCGAGCGGCGACGATCGTGCCGGGATGGTCGGCATGGGTGAAGACGAGTGTGAACGCACCTTCGAGGCGGCGCAGCACGCTGCGCGCACTTTCCACGAAGTCCCCGGCGGTCGGGCCTTCGGCGTAGGCACGGGCCACGAGGTGCACGGTGACCTCGGTGTCGGTGTCGCTGGCCAGCTCCACGCCGTCCTTCTCGAGTTCTTCGCGCAGCGGTGCGAAGTTCTCGATGATGCCGTTGTGCACGACGGCGACCTTGCCGGTCACGTCCCGGTGCGGGTGCGCGTTGCGGTCGGTGGGGCGGCCGTGTGTCGCCCATCGGGTGTGGCCCATTCCGGCGGTGCCTGCGAAGTGGTCCTCCCCGATCTCGGCGAGTTCGGCCTCGAGGTTGGCCAGACGCCCGGCCTTTCTCTCCACTGCCAATCCGCCTCGACCGTCGAGAATGGCGATTCCGGCCGAGTCGTAACCCCGGTACTCCATCCGCCGCAGCGCTTCGACTACGACGTCGAGAGCACGACGGTGCCCGACATACCCCACGATTCCGCACATGGTTAGCAGGGTACTGGTCGCGGGCTGGACGACCGCAACTCATCGGGAACTCGGCCGCCCGCGGGCAGCTACCCGGGCACGACGCGCACCGACTTCGCGCGACACGCACGTCACGGGCACACCGGACCCGCCTCCGCGGCGTATCCGCTAACGTTCACGCCGTGGCGGCGAACCCGAAATCCCTGGCTAAGGAACTGTCCAAGCGCGGTCCGCACTCGGTGCTGCGCGGCGACCTGGCGCTCGCGGGACAACCCGGCGTGGTCTATACCCCCGCCGAAGGGTTCAACCTTCCGGCAGTGGCGTTCGGGCACGGCTGGCTCACGAATGTAGGCAAGTACACAGCACTGTTCGAGCATCTCGCGTCGTGGGGCATCGTCGTCGGGGCTCCCAGCACCGAACGCGGCCCGGTCCCGTCGGCTGTGGGGCTCGCCACCGACCTGCACACCACACTCGACATCTGCCTCGGCGTGCGACTCGGCACGGGACGCATCAGCGTCCATCCGGACCGTCTCGCGTTCGTCGGCCACGGGTTCGGTGCGGGCGCCGCAGTGCTGGCTGCCGCGCGCCGCGAGGTGGCTGCGGTCGCATCGCTCTACCCGGCACCGACCTCACCGCGCGCGTCGGACGCCGCGGCGCAGGTCACCGCTCCCGGTCTGGTCCTCGTCGGCGAGAAGAGCGTCGGGTCGATGACCAGCGACGCGGCAGCGGTGGCCGCATCGTGGGGCGGCGACGTGCAACTGCGCGTCGTGGAGAAGTCCGACGACAACGGCCTCGCCGAGGGCCGTCGCCTGCTCGCCGCTCTCGGTATCGGCGGGAACGAGCGGCGCACGCAGCAGCACACCCGCTCGCTGCTCACCGGTTTCCTGCTCCACCGGCTGAACGGGGACAAGACCTACGCGGCCTTCTCCGACCCGACCGCCGAGATTCCGGGCTCCATCGCGCTCACCGACCCCAATTCGATCGACCGCGAACTCGGCAGCCAGATCAATCTTCTTCTCGGACGCTGATCCTGCTCGACGCGCGATCGCCCACGGCGACTGCGCCTTCCCCGGGTGTCAGAGCGGCCCGGCTTCGGCAAGTACCACCCCACCGTCGGGGTCACCGGGTCGCACGCTCGCCCGATCCGTCTCGGCAACGGCCGGAGCAGGGGGAGATGTCGAGGTGTCGCGGCGGCCGGACGCGCGCGGAACGGCCACCGGGGGGATGCCACTTGCGGGCGTCCCGGATGGATGGATCTCGTCACCCACCGGCTCCGGCGGCGAATTGCCCACAGGTGTGGCGACCGCGCTCGGGTTCTCGGTCGGCAATTGATCGGGGGACGCGTCCACCACTGGTTCCACCGGCACCAGGTTCGACGCCGACGGTTCCTCGGATCTGCCGGACGGCTCTGTTTCCCCGTCGGATCGGGTCGTCGGCGTTGCCGAGCCTGGCGCGGACGGCTCCGCATCGGGAGGCGCGGCGGGCGGTGTGGCGCCGGGCGACATCGCGGCATCCGTGGCGGCGTCGAGCATCGCGGTCGCGGCCCGCACTCCCGATCCGGCCAGGTCGAGTACGGCACCGGCGAGCCCCGCTGCCGCGACGACGAGATCTACTCCTGCTCGTACCGGGTCGCTCCCGTCATCCCCCGACGGCGGCACGTTCGGAGCGAAGCCCGATCGGATACTGCCCGGCACCGACCCGCCGAACGCGGCTCCCACCCCACCGAGGTCTTCGATACTGGCGAATGATGCTGCCAGAGAGTCGAATACAGATCTGATCGTTCGATCGGTATCGTCACAGACTCGCAGCACACCGTCGATCGCAGCGCCGAACTCCGGGGTGAACGTCTCGCGTAGCCATCGCGAGCACGACTCCGCCGTGGCAGCCGGGTCGCCTGACACGCGATCGACGGGAGGAAACCAGCCCGCCACCTGATCCGGAGTGGGACCGCCGGACCCGCCCGACGCGCCGGCAACAATCACCCGGACTTCGTCGGCAGTACGTCCGCCGACGAGGCGTCCCTCGAGCGCGCCGACGACGCGCGCCTTGTCGCCGACGATCGCAGCGATGTCCGCCGCAGCGGTGGCGAGAGCACGCGAGAGCGCGTCCACCCCGCTCTGCAGTGCCCACCCCTGGCCGACGACGGCGTCCAGGCGCGACCGGGCGGTGTCGGCGGCACGTCCCTGCCAGACTCGCGGCAGGCCACGCACGTGACCGCTCTGATCCTCGACATGCCCGCCGAGCAGACAGGCGAGCCGAGCAAGATCCGAGGCGTCGGCGACGAGCGTGGCGAGATCGAGGCCGCGCTGTTCGTCGTACCTCTCCCGCAGCGACTCGGCCGTGACGGAAGACGCGATGACCAGCTGATGCGCACAGGGGAGGTATTCGGCGAAGAACGTCAGACCGCCGGCGCCCGTCTCGAGGATGCGGGCCGGGTCGGGTGCCGGCGTCATCGTGACCAGCGGCCGGGATCGCCCCGGAGGGTATCCGGGCCCGGCACACGGGCCAGATCGTCCGCTGTCGCCGCATCGCGCTCGGTGTAATGGTCGGCTGCGGTGCGCAGCGCATCCACGTGTGCGTTCACCGTCGCCACCCACTCGTCACAGGCCCGGCGCACTCGCCGGTATCCGTCTTCGACGACGGCGCCACAATTGCGGTAGTGCTCGCCGGCTGTGCGTGGACCGAACTCGAGGTTTCCCAGCACATGACGGCATTCGTGATCGGTGTCGTCCGCGGATCTCGCCAATCGACCCGCTATCGACGTGACGCCCTGCTCGTCGAATCGCACACGATCCCGTGGTGCTGCCATGTCCCGCCCCTCCCCCGCACTGCGTTCGCAGGGTTGGACGCAGCGACGCCCCCTCCGGTTCCCTCATCGTGGAGGGGTCGGGAGGGGGCGTGGTGCCGATACGGTCCCAGCGGGGACCGGATGAGGGGCTGTCCTGGCGTCAGACGCCCGCCACGACTCCGGCCAGCCGGTCGGCGAGAGCGCGGGCATGGCTGTCGTCGGCGGCCTCGACCATGACGCGGACGAGTTGCTCTGTCCCGGAGGGCCGCAGCAGCACGCGTCCGGTCTCGCCGAGTTCACGCTCCACTTCGGCGACGGCGCTCGCGACAGCGGGATCGTTCGACACCGCCGCCTTGTCGCTCACCCGGACGTTGACGAGCACCTGCGGGAGGATGGTCATCACCGACGCCAGTTCGGTGAGCGAGCGTCCGGTCGCGGCGATCCGTTCCATGAGCCGCAGTCCCGTCAGCACGCCGTCGCCGGTCGTGCCGTGAGCGGGGAGAACGATGTGCCCGGACTGTTCGCCACCGA
This sequence comes from Rhodococcus sp. NPDC060084, assembly GCF_042730335.1. Taxonomy (NCBI): domain Bacteria; kingdom Bacillati; phylum Actinomycetota; class Actinomycetes; order Mycobacteriales; family Nocardiaceae; genus Rhodococcus; species Rhodococcus sp. NPDC060084. The sequence goes on along the minus strand of NZ_JBHWWX010000055.1, from coordinate 829 downwards.
GGCTGAATCCCCCGCGGCGCAGTTCCTCGAGCACGTAGCGGTCCCCGACCCCGACGGTCCGGACGGCAATTCCGGCGTCCTTCATCGCGAGGTGGAGGCCGAGGTTGCTCATCACCGTCGTGACCAGCGTGCCGTCGCGCAGTTCACCCGACTCGTGCATGCTCAGCGCCAGGATCGCCATGATGGCGTCGCCGTCGACGACGGCACCGGACGCGTCCACCGCGAGGCAACGGTCGGCATCCCCGTCGTGAGCGAGACCCAGATCCGCGCCGTGTTCCAGCACAGCTTTCTGCAAGCCTTCGAGATGTGTCGAGCCGCACTCGAGATTGATGTTGAGCCCGTCGGGCTCCGCACCGATTGCAATCACCGTCGCGCCGGCGGCCTCGTAGGCTTCGGGGCCGACGCGTGACGCCGCACCGTGCGCACAGTCGACGACAACCGTCAGACCCGTGAGGGGATGATGCATCGTCGACGCGAGGTGCGCGAGATAACGGTCCACAGCGTCTTCGGCGACCCGGACGCGTCCGATCCCTGCTCCGGTGGGGCGTGCCGGTGATCCGTTCTCGCCCTGGAGTACCGCTTCGATGCGGTCTTCGACCGAGTCCTCGAGCTTGTGCCCACCCGCCGCGAAGATCTTGATGCCGTTGTCCGGCATGGGATTGTGCGACGCGGAGATCATCACTCCGAGGTCGGCGCCGTACGCGGCGGTGAGGTACGCGACTGCGGGAGTAGGCTGCACGCCCACCGACAGCACATCGACGCCGGCTGCGGTGAGCCCGGCGGTGACGGCGGCCTCGAGCATCTCACCGCTCGCGCGTGGGTCCCGGCC
>NZ_JBHWWX010000054.1:0-21308 GCF_042730335.1 Rhodococcus sp. NPDC060084 | reverse complement strand
GGATATCCACGTGGGGCGCGGTGCCGAGTGCGGACGATCGATTACGGATGCAGGGCGATCTTGATCGCGCCGTCTTCCTTGCGCTGGAAGATCTCGTACGCGTGCGGTGCCTCCGCCAGGGACAGCCTGTGCGTCGCGAAGGTGTCCACTCCGAGCGGATCGTCGTCCGTCAGCAGCGGAAGAATCTCCGGCACCCAGTGGAGGACGTTGGCCTGACCCATGCGCAGCCGGATCTGCTTGTCGAACATCGTCATCATGGGCATGGGATCGGTCATCCCGCCGTACACGCCGCTGAGCGAGATGGTGCCGCCGCGTCGCACGATATCGATGGCCGTGTACAGCGCGTGAAGCCTGTCCACTCCTGCTTTCTCCATCAGCGGTTCCGCGATCGCCGAGGGCAGGAATCCTGTCGCCGTCTGGGCAAGCTTGGCCACCGGCGACCCGTGCGCTTCCATCCCCACCGCGTCGATCACCGAGTCGGTGCCGCGACCGTCGGTGCGGTCGCGGATGATGTCGCCGAGATCGCTGCCCGCCTCACGGAGGTCGATCGTCTCCATACCGCGGGAAGCGGCACGAGCGAGCCGTTCCGGCACCAGATCGACCGCGATCACGCGCGCACCCCGGTGCGTGGCGATACGTCCTGCCATCTCGCCGATCGGCCCCAGCCCCAGCACCGCCACCGTGCCGCCGTCCGGAATGTTCGCGTATTCCACCGCCTGCCAGGCGGTGGGCAACACGTCCGAGAGGTAGGAGAAGCGGTCGTCCGCCGGCCCGTCGGGAACCTTGATGTGAGTCGAGTCGGCCAGGGGAACACGGAGATACTCCGCCTGTGCACCCGGCACGCTGCCGTACAGCTTCGAGTATCCGAAAAGTGCTGCGCCACTCCCCTCTTCGCGAACCTGAGTGGTTTCACACTGCGACTGGAGCCCGTGGTCGCACATGAAGCAGCTGCCGCACGATATCTGGAACGGGATGACCACTCGGTCTCCCGGAGTCAGGCTGGTGACACCGGCGCCGACTTCTTCCACGATCCCCATCGGTTCGTGCCCGAGAATATCGCCGGGCGTCATGAAGGCGCCGAGCACCTCGTACAGGTGCAGATCCGACCCGCAGATGTTGGTGGTCGTGACTCGAATGACGGCGTCGGTCGGCTTCTCGATCTTCGCGTCGGGGACATTGTCGACGCTGACCTTTCGACGGCCTTGCCATGTCACTGCCTTCATCGGGAACTCCTCCGCTGTGGATTGCACGTGTTTTCCGGGCTACCCGGCCCCCGCCGGGGTTAACCGCGCCGATCGGGGTATCCGCCGGGCACGAGATCCCGGATCGACCGGCGCGCACCCGCCCTACCCCACCACGAAGGAGATCGCACGTGACGTCATTGTGGCTCGCACGAGACGCCGAGGCCGGCACCCACACCAGCGACGAGTGGACGCAGCGACGCGAGGTGTACGACACCGTCGTCGTCGGCGCAGGGCTGACAGGCGTCGTCACCGCCTTGCTGCTCGCCCGGTCCGGGCAGCGCGTCGCCATCCTCGAAGCACGTGATATCGGGGCGGTGACCACCGGCAACACCACCGCCAAGGTGAGCCTCCTCCAGGGGACCGCCCTGTCACAGATCTCGCGCCGGCATTCCCGCCCGGTCGTGCAGGCGTACGTGGACGGCAATCTCGGCGCCCAGCGGTGGATCGCCGAGTTCTGCAAGCACAACGACGTGGCAACGGAGACCGCCGACGCGTACACGTACGCCGTGAGCGGCGAGAGCGTGGGCTCGGTCGAGGCAGAACACCGCAGTTGCCGCGCGGCGGGCCTGCCGACGCGAACCGTGACCGACACCGAGTTGCCCTATCCCGTCGCCTCGGCGGTCGTGCTGCCGAATCAGATCCAGTTCGACCCCATGCCGATGCTGCGCGCTGCTGTGCGCGAACTCCGGGCGAACGACGGCGAGGTCTTCACCGGGATCCGCGCCGTGTCGGCCTCGGCGGACAGCGGCGGCTGCACGGTCGAGACCGAGTCCGGAAGCGTGCGCGGCGCGCACGTCGTACTGGCCACAGGCATGCCGATCCTGGATCGAGGCGGGTTCTTCGCGCGACTCGAACCGGAACGCTCGTACGCCTGCGCGTTCGAGGTGGCAGAGACACCGCCCAGCGGCATGTACCTGTCGGTGGACTCGCCCACCCGCTCGATCCGGACCGCCCCCGCGGCGAATCCTCGGAGCGCCTCCTCGTCCGGCAACGACCACCCTCTGCTGCTCGTCGGCGGCAACGGCCACGTGGTGGGCCGGCACAAGGGATCCACCCGTGCCGCTGTCGCGGACCTCATCGCGTGGACGCAGCGGCATTTCCCGGGAGCGAAGCCCGTCGCGCGATGGTCCGCGCAGGACTACAGCACGCTCGATTCGCTGCCGTACGTCGGTCCACTGCTCCCGACAACGGACCGCCTCTGGGTCGCGACCGGCTACGGCAAGTGGGGTATGACCAACGCGGTCACCGCCGCGCACCTGTTGAGCACCCGGATCACCGGTGAACGCGATCCCGAGATCGAGGCGTGGGCTCCCGGGTATTCGGCGTGGAGCCCGTCCCAGCTGTTCGACGTCCCGAGCGCGGTGAAGCTCAACGCGGGCGTGGGCATCAACCTCGCCCGCGGATGGTGGAACGCGGAGACCAGCTCGGACTCCTCGACCGCACCCGGCGAGGGCGAAGGACGCGTCGCGCGCGACTGCGGCCTTCCCGTCGGCATATCCACGATCGACGGCCGGACCCAGCGGGTGTCGGCGGTGTGCCCGCATCTCGGAGGGGTACTGCGATGGAACGACGAAGAGGCCTCCTGGGACTGTCCCCTGCACGGATCTCGCTTCGCCGCCGACGGCACCCGGCTCGAAGGACCGGCGACGAGTGACCTGAATCGCCGCTGACCGCGACGTTTCCTGACACACGGCCCGGGGTATCCGGGTCCGGATCGAGAAAGGCACGATAGATATGACTACAGCGGAACAAGGCCGTCTCGCGGGACGCAGGATTGCGGTCCTCGCCACCGACGGTGTCGAAGAGGTAGAGCTCGTCGAGCCATGGAAGGCCGTCGAAAAAGAAGGCGCGACACTCGAACTGTTGTCGCTCCGGACCGGCGAGATCCAGGCGATGCAGCAGGATGTGAACGAAGCCGGCAAGTACCCCGTGGACCGGGCGGTAGCCGACGCGAACGTCTCCGATTTCGACGCACTGCTGCTTCCGGGCGGCACCACCAACCCGGATCATCTGCGCCAGGATCCCGACGCTGTCGCCTTCGTGCGGGACTTCGTGCAATCGGACAAGCCCGTCGGCGTGATCTGCCACGGCCCGTGGACGTTGGTGGAAGCCGGAGTCGTGGACGGCCGCACGTTGACCTCGTATCCGAGCGTGCGCACCGACATCCGGAATGCCGGTGGAACCGTCGTCGACAAAGAGGTGGTCATCGACCGGAACCTGGTGTCCAGCCGGAACCCGGACGACCTCCCCGCATTCTGCGCAGCCGTCATCGACGTGGTCGCCGAGGCGGGTTCGGGTAGCTCCTGACCGAGACGGATGACGGAGAAACCCGTCCGACAGCGCACGTGCCCAGTTGTGAGAAGTACTTGTTGTGAGAAGAAAGGACCCCTCGACGATGGTTGAGGTCCACGCACTGCCCGACCCCGCTGCGGCGACGCCCTCGCCCGCCGCGGTCGGGGCACGTTTCAGCACCGCCGAAATCAAGCGCCGCATCGACGCGATGTTCGACGAAGTGCAGGCCGTCGAAGTGGAGCGGCTGGAGGCGTGACTTCCCAGCTCACGCAGCCTGCCCGCCCGCATACCGATGCGAAAGTTGAACAACGATGAGTGAGACGTCCTCCAACCGATTCGTGGTCGTGGCCAACCGGCTGCCGGTGGACCTGGAGACCCCGCCGGACGGTGGACCAGGGGTGTGGCGTCGGAGCCCCGGCGGGCTCGTGACGGCGCTCGAGCCGGTCCTCCGTTCCGCCGACGGCGCGTGGGTCGGCTGGCCCGGCACCCCCGACGTCGACCTCGACCCGTTCGTCGAGGAGGGCTTGACCCTTCATCCGGTGCGACTGAGCGAAGCGGAAGTCACGGAGTACTACGAGGGCTTCTCCAACGAGACGCTCTGGCCGCTCTACCACGATGCGGTGATCGCGCCGACGTTCGACCGCGCCTGGTGGCGCACCTACGAGAAGGTCAACCGCCGGTTCGCCGAGGAGGCCGCTCGGGCGGCAGCGCCCGGCGCCACCGTGTGGGTTCACGACTACCAGCTTCAGCTGGTCCCGCGGATGCTTCGCGATCTGCGCCCCGATCTGAGGATCGGGTTCTTCCTGCATATCCCGTTCCCTCCCACCGAATTGTTCCTCCAGCTGCCGTGGCGGAAGGAGATCCTCGAGGGACTCATGGGTGCCGACCTTGTCGGTTTCCACCTGCCCGGCGGCGCCGAGAACTTCCTGTACCTCGCCCGGCGGCTGCTCGACCTCCCGAGCTCTCCTCGGGGCACCACCGGGGGCGGCACCATCGATCTCGGGGATCGACGCGTGCGGGTCGGCGCGTATCCGATCTCGATCGATTCCGCACAGCTGCGCGACCAGTCGGTCACGGCCGCAACGAAACTGCGCGCCAAGGAGATACGTGCGGAGCTGGGCGACCCGGAGACGATTCTCCTGGGTGTCGATCGGCTCGACTACACCAAGGGGATCAGCGTTCGGCTCGAGGCATTGCGCGAGTTGCTCGTCGAGGGCACGCTCGACCCCGAAAAGGTCGTCATGGTCCAGCTCGCCACCCCCAGCCGCGAACGGCTCTCCGCGTACGCGTCCTTGCGTGACGACATCGAACGGCAGGTCGGAAACATCAACGGCGAGTTCGGGCAGCTCGGACGGCCCGTGGTGCATTACCTGCACCGGCCCGTCGATCGCGACGAACTCGTCGCGATGTACGCCGGGGCCGACGTCATGGTTGTCACCCCGTTCCGCGACGGTATGAATCTCGTCGCCAAGGAGTACGTGGCGTGTCACGGCGACGGGAGCGGAGCGCTCGTGCTCAGCGAGTTCGCGGGGGCCGCCGCAGAGTTGAGGCGTGCGCACGTGGTGAACCCGCACGATCTCGAGGACGTCAAACGTGCCGTGGTGAACGCCGTGGGAGAAGACCGGGCGAGCTCCGCCCGGCGAATGCGCTCCATGCACAAACACGTGATGGCACACGACGTCGACCGCTGGGCGAATTCGTTCCTGTCCCATCTCACCGAGGATCACTGACCGGTCCGGACAATTTGTGACGCGGGTCGCATTATCAGCTGTGACCGACGTGCCCCATAGATGACGTATGGTTCGCCACCGCCTCACTCGAGGCGGTGGCGACGACGCTCGGTGTGTGCCGCATAATCGGACATATGACGGACCGCAGCATCCCGGAGGAGCCCGCACTGGCCGGGCACGCCGGAGACGGTGCCACCCAGCATGTGGGTAGCTTCAGGTACTTGCTCGCAGACGACGCATGGGAATGGTCCGATGCCGTCGCGAGGATGCACGGCTACGAGCCCGGAACCGTCACGCCGACCACCGACCTCCTTCTTCAACACAAACACCCGGACGACAAAGAGCACATCGCGATGCTTCTCGACGCGGTGCGTTCGGCGGGTGAACCGTTCAGTAGCCGGCACCGGATCATCGACACCGCTGGGAACGTGAAGCGTGTCGCCGTGATCGGGGACCGGCTCGTCGACGAGGACGGCACCCTGCTCGGCACCTCGGGCTTCTATCTGGACTTGTCCGATGCATTCGAGGAAGAGGTCCGCGAGGGTGTCGACCTGGCGGTGAACGCACTCGCCGAATCCCGCGCCGTGATCGAACAGGCCAAAGGCGTCCTCATGCTCGTGTACTGCATTTCGCCCCAGCACGCTTTCGAGGTGCTGGCCTGGCGGTCGCAGGAAACGAACGTCAAACTCCGGGTACTCGCCGAGCAACTCGTCGCCGACATCACTGCGGGCCCCGGGACCGAAGCGATGAGCCGGACGGAGTTCGACCACCTGCTCATGACGCTGCACGAGCGCGTCGGGAACGAATAGCGGGAGCCGCCCTCCGTACGGCTCCTTCGTCCCCGACCGCCGGCAGACAGCGCAGAGCGGCCGGACTTCAGCGCCGGACGGCGCTCAGAGCAGCACCGCGACGATGACCGCCACGAAGATCGCCACGATCACAGCGATGGAAACGAGTGCGACCCACCCACTGACGGGGAAGTGGTTTCTCGTTTCCGGTTCCGGTGCGGACAACCCAGAGGTCTGACCGGATTCGGGAGGGGTGGAACCGGGGCTGACCCCGCCGCCCTGCTCGAGATCGGGTGTCGACGCCGGATCGGGATCGGTATTGCGGTGCGGTTCGGGATCGGAGACAGTCACACATCCTCCTCGGGTCGTGGCATAGGTTGAACGGCGGATCGTGAAGGACAGGATCGACGGCCCTGCCCGGCCGTTCTCCCGGGAGTACCCGGGACCCGCTGTTCGAACCGCACCGACGGCATCCGGCTCGATACGAGTAGCCGGCACCGGGGATTACTTACCCGCGTGTGGGGTAGTCGTTGTGCAGTGCCCAACCCACGGACGAACCGGCTCGGGGAGGCCGCGTCACGGCGGTGTGGCGCACTGGAACGCGATCGAAACTACCTACAACACAGGATATTCCATGACACCTGAGGTCAAGAACCCCCGGAACGACTCACGGCTCGCACGGACAGCGATGTGGTACGCCGCAGGCGTGATTGCGCTTGCCGCCGTCGTCGCGGCCGGTGTGATCGTGTGGGCAAGCCTGAATACAGGCGATACCTGCGCCGACGCGGACTTCGCGGTCTGTACCGACCCCGCGCGCGCGATCCTCGCATTCGGCCCGGTTCTGATCTTGCTCCTCGGTGGGCTGGGCGCTTTCGTGCAGACCTTCCGGGTCTGGCAGGCGGCCGGCCGGTGGCAGATTTGGCATGGCACCGGATGGGCGCTGTTTGTACTGATGGTGCTCTACGCGGGCTTTGCCGCAGGTATAGCAGTGTGATCCCGCTCGACCTCCCCCCGGATTCGCCGGGCTCAGGACGCCCGGTCGAGCCCGAGCGTCGCGAGAGCATTGTCGAGCGACGGGTGCGCGACGACGGGGATGGTGGCCCCGAGCACGCGGAACAAGCGGTGCACGGGCCTGCTCCCTACCAGTGCCCAGTGATACCCGCCCTGCTCGCAGCGTGTCTCCAGGTGTTCGAAGACCCTGAGGCCGGCAGCACCGAAGAAGTCGACGTCGGAGAGGTCGAGGATGATGCGGGACGTTTCCAGGTGTCGGGCGGCGAAATCACGCAACGCGTGCGCATTACGGATGTCGATCTCTCCACGCACCCTGATCTGGATGACGTCGGAGCCGATCGGGAGGGCACTGAATTCTGCTCCGAACCACTGCTCGACCACGACGTCGGAGGGTGCAGGGCATACCGACCACGTAGCCGCGGTCGACCATCGATGAGGCGATGCGATTCGCTGAGAAACTGTCATGACACTTCCCAACACAGACGATGTTGTTAAGCGCGACGACAGCGGTGGCACTCCGGCTACCTACCGAAAAACCTCGCGGCCGCGTGGCGCTTCCGAGTTCCCGGCTGTGTGCTCAACCTTCCCAAACACTAGTGCAACCGGCGCCAGCTCTCAACCGCCGTCCGCTGTCCCGAGTGGCCCTGACCTCACATAGATCGGCGGTCTCGCCCCTCGATCCACGACCGGCCGACGGCGTGGCCTTCGCGCGCGGCGAGAATCTGCGCGCGGGTGTCGACCCGGGGCGCGCCGGAGCCGCTGTCGAGATGTGCAGCGCCGGAAGCCTCTTGGTGTGATCCTGACGACCGGCTTCGTGGTGTGGACCGCGTGCTCGTCACGTTGTTAGGGTCGCGGCGTGCCCTTCCGATTGCCGTTGAGGACCGACCGGTTGCGCCTGCGACTTCATCGCCCCGATGATCTCGATTGGATGGTAGCGGTCCACTCCCGGCCGGACGTCGCACGCTTTCTGCTGGACGATCCGTGGACCGAGGCTCGCGGGGCAGAGGTTCTGGACAAGCGTCTGGCGCGCACCGACCTCGACGGCGAGGAGGGGGCCGTAGCGCTGATCCTGGAGCACGACGGCGCGCCGGTCGGCGATATCTCGCTCTGGCTCACCGATCGCGAGCACCGGTCGGCCGAGATCGGCTGGGTACTCGATCCGGCCCACACCGGTCGCGGATTCGCTCGCGAGGCGGTCCGGACCGTCCTCACAACCGGGTTCGACCATGGCCGGCTGCACCGCGTCGCCGCTCAGATGGACGCTCGCAATACGCCTTCGGCTCGACTGGCAGCTGCCGTCGGGATGCGACGGGAGGCTCATTTCCGGCAGGACTTCTGGAGCAAGGGCGAGTGGACGGACAGCTTCGTGTACGCCGTACTGGCGTCGGACCCCAGGCCGTGACTCGGCGGGGGAACCCGCCGTGTAAGTGACTTTCGCTGCTCATGAGGTAGGCGGGAGGTTGAACACGGGGCGGTGTGGGTAGCCTTGCCGGGACACCTCAAGGAAACGACCCCCTGACCTGCTTCGACCCCCTCATGGAGATCAAAACCTCATGGCCAATTCCGCGTCGATCGAATCGGCACGAGACCACACCACCCCGGTAGTCGAACTGCGAGTTCAGGCCGACCCCGCCCAGCTGTCCGTACTTCGCGCGGTCGCTGCCGCAATCGCGCTGCAACACGACTTCGATCTCGATACGGTGGCCGACGTGAAACTCGCCGTGGACGAGGCCGCGACCCGTCTCATCATGGGCGCGCCGGATGGCGCGACCCTGTCGTGCAGCTTTCAACTGGTGCCCGGCCGGCTCCGTATCGCCTTGACCGCCCCCACCGCGAACGCCAACGCGGTCGGGCAACCCCGTTCGTTCGGGTGGCACGTGCTCAACTCGCTGACCGACTCCATCTCGGTGTCGTCGGAGGATCACGGGGACGGCACCCTCTCCACCATCGACATGTCCATCGCAGATGGTAGTGCCGCTCGGTGAGCCGAAATCCAGCACGATCGAGCGACGAGTACGCCGACGTAACCGAAACCTTGAGCAAGCTCCTGACGCTGAGTCAGGACGACCCGGAACGGTCGGCGATCCGTGATGCGGTCGTCGAGCGCTGCCTGCCCCTCGCCGAGCACATCGCGCGCCGATTCGACGGGCGAGGCGAAGCGTTCGAGGACCTGCTTCAGGTCGCGCGCCTCGGCCTCGTCAATGCCGTCGACCGCTTCGACACCGAACGCGGGTCCGACTTCGTGTCGTTCGCAGTGCCGACCATCATGGGTGAGGTCCGGCGTCATTTCCGCGACACCGGATGGGCCGTGCGCGTTCCGCGCCGCATGAAGGAACTCCACCTCTCCTTGAGCAAGGCGACCTCCGAACTCTCGCAGCACCTGGGCAGGGCCCCAACAGCAGCGGAACTCGCGGCGGAACTGGGGATCGACCAAGAAGAGGTCATGCAGGGCCTGGTCGCCGGCAACGCGTACCAGACCGTGTCCGTGGATCGTTCGTCCCCGTCGGGTGACGACGGCCTGACCCTGGCCGACACACTCGGCGACTACGACGCAGCGCTCGACGAGGTGGAGAACCACGAGGCACTGCGTCCACTGCTCGAGGCGCTTCCCGCCCGCGAACGCACGGTGGTTCTGCTCCGGTTCTTCGGCAACATGACCCAGACGCAGATCGCCGAGCGTGTCGGGGTGTCGCAGATGCACGTGTCTCGCCTGCTCACCAAGACGCTCGCGCAACTGCGCGAGCAACTCGGCGACAACTTCTGATCACAGATAACCCTCGACACCACACCGCCCCCGACCGGAATTCCGGTCGGGGGCGGTGCGGTGTCGGGCGAGTTGGCGACTACCCGGCGTTCGAGGACGCCCGGCGCCGGAGCCTGCGTGCCGCGGCCACGAGGTTCCGCAGCGACGGCTCGAGCTGCCAGTAGTGACGCGTCTTGAGCCCACCGTCCGGGTTTGCCCACAATCGGTCGAGCTCCACGGATTCCGCTGCCTCCGAGAGCAGTTGGTCGAGCTCGTCGATGTCGGGGATCCGGGCGGACCGGGATTCGTACACACCCGGTCCGACACCGTGGGACAGTGCCCTGTCCTTGATCGCTTCGAGCACCCAGCCGATGGACCGCGTTGCCACGATGGCGGTGACGTCCGCGTCCAGCCGTTCGATCGCGTCGACCACCGACTCCTGACCAGAGTAGGTCAGGTGCGTATGGATCTGCGTCTCTGGCTTGGCGCCACCGGTCGCGAGACGGAACGCGTCGACCGCCCAGTCCAGGTACTCGGCCCGGCCGTCCTGCCGCAGCGGAAGCAGCTCGCGGATAGCGGGTTCGTCGACCTGGATGATCGCGATGCCCGCTCGCTCGAGATCTGCGATCTCGTCGCGGATCGCGAGAGCGAGCTGATCGGCCGTTTCGTGCAGAGGCTGGTCCTGCCGCACGTACGAACGAGCCAGCATGGTGACCGGGCCGGTGAGCATTCCCTTGACCGGCTTGTCCGTCAACGACTGAGCGAACGAAATCCACTCCACCGTCATCGGCTTCGGCCGCACGATGTCGCCGTACAGAACCGGCGGACGAGTACAGCGCGAACCGTAGGCCTGCACCCACCCGTAGTGGGTGGTTGCGAAGCCCTCCAGCAGTTCGGCGAAGTACTGCACCATGTCGTTGCGTTCGTGCTCACCGTGCACGAGCACATCGAGTCCGATGTCCTCCTGGAGACGGATGGTGGATTCGATCGTCTCCTGGATGCGCTTGACGTACTCCTCCCACGACAGCCGTCCCTGCCCCAGCTCGTACCGAGCCTTGCGGGTCTCGTCCGTCTGCGGGAACGACCCCAGCGTCGTGGTCGGCACGGGCGGAAGATTCAGCCGTGCCTGTTGCGCAGTCCGTCGCTCCTCGTACGGTGCGCGATGGCGATGCTCGGGCGTGAGCGCGTTCATCCGGGCTCGGACGGTGTGCTTCTGCTTGAAGTGCACCGACACCGGCGGCCTCCGCCACCGTTCCTCGGCGCCGGTGGTCAGCGCCTTCGCGAGCGAGACCACCTCACCGACCTTCTGCTTCGCGAATGCGAGGCGGTCGGCGACATCGCCGGGGATGTCGTACTCGACGAGCAGGTCGTACGGAACGTGCAGCAACGAGCACGATGTCGAGACGACGAGGTCCGGTGCAACCGCCGCGATCGACTGGATGTATTCGAGAGTGCGACGCCGATCCGTCTTCCAGACGTTGCGTCCGTCGACGACACCCGCGTAGATCCGCTTCCGCTTGAGACCGGGCACAGCCGCGAACTCCTCGGCGCTCATCCTGCCGTTGACGAGATCGAGACCGATCGCCTCGACCTTCGACGACGCCAGGATGGGGAGCGCTTCACCGAACGAGCCGTACGGTCCTGTGACCAGGATGCGCGGACGCAGTGGGGCATGCGCCAGCACGTCGTATGCGCGGCGCAGCGCGGCCAGTTCGTCGTCGCTGCGATCCTCGGTGAACGACGGCTCGTCGAGCTGGACGCACGTGGCGCCGGCGCGCGCGAGCTGCTCGAACAGCTTCTCGTACTGCGGGAGCAGCGAATCGAGAAGGTCGAGGGTCCGGAAACCTTCTCGAGCGGAGGTGGGCGCGACCTTGGACAGCAGCAACAGCGACACCGGGCCGAGCACGACGGGCCGGAGTTCGATGCCGTCGGCCTTCGCCCGTTCGAACTCGTCGAGAACCGCTGCCGAATTCAGCTCGAAGACCGTGTTCTCGTCGAGTTCCGGCTGGCGGTAGTGATAGTTGCTGCCGAACCAGCGCACGAGCTCGAGGGGCGGGAAATCCTCACGCCCGCGGCACATCGTGAAGTAGAAATCGAGCGGGTCGAGTTCACCCAGCAGTGGGCGGAACCGCTCGGGGACCGCGCCGAACAACAGGGCGTTGTCGAGCACATGGTCGTAGTAGGAGAACGTGTTTCCGGGGACCTGGGTCAGGCCGGTCGCCGCGAGCTCGCGCCAGGTGTCTTCCTGGATGTCGCGAGCGACGGCGACGAGTTCGTCGCGCGTGCTCGTGCCGTGCCAGTAGGACTCGAGAGCACGCTTGAGTTCACGGCGGGGCCCGATACGCGGATACCCGAGGATGCTTGACCCGTATCCGTCGGCAGGAGTTGCCATGTCGGAGTCGACCTTTCCCTCATGCACTTCGCGCCCGTGCACCGGCAGCCGGTGCGTGAAGCACTGCTGTCGGAGCACGGGCGCCGAAGTACGGTGGTGCTGACTGGCTAGCTGGCCTTCTTGATCGCGCGGCCCTTGTCGGCGTATTCGTAGAAGCCGGCGCCCGACTTCTTTCCGACGAGCCCTGCCTCGACCATCCGCTGCAGCAGCGGCGGTGCGGAGTACAGGGGCTCCTTGAACTCCTCGTACATCGAGTCGGCAATCGCCTTCACCGTGTCGAGTCCGACAAGGTCGGTCAGTGCGAGGGGGCCCATCGGGTGAGCACAGCCCAGCACCATCGTCTTGTCGATATCGTCCTTGGTTGCGAATCCGGATTCGACCATCCGGATCGCCGACAGCAGGTACGGCACGAGCAGCGCGTTCGCGATGAAGCCGGCACGATCCGACGAACGGACGACCTGCTTGCCGAGTACATCCGCAGCGAACGCCTCCGCGCGCCGAGCGACGGTGGAACCGGTCTTCAGCGTGGTGACCAGCTCGACGAGCGGGAGCACGGGCACCGGGTTGAAGAAGTGCATCCCGATGACTCGCTCGGGAGCCGCGGTCGCGATGCCGAGCTTCATGATCGGGATCGACGACGTGTTGGATGCCAGCACCGCGTGGGGATCGGTGACGATCTTGTCGAGTTCGGCGAAGATTTCACTCTTCACCTTCTCGTCCTCGACGACGGCCTCCACGACGAGCTGACGGTCGGCGAAGTCACCGAGGTCGGAGGTGAAGCGCAACCGCCATGCAGCCTGCTCCCGCTCGCGCTCGGTGATCTTGCCGGTGCTCACCCCACGGTCGAGCGACCGGAGGATGCGGGCGCGTCCGGCTGCCGCGAGTTCGCGGGTCTGCTCGAACACGAGTACGTCGACATGAGCGCGTGCGCACACCTCGGCGATACCTGCGCCCATGATGCCGGCGCCGATCACGCCGACGCGCTGAATCTTTTCGCTGGTCACGTCAGCTCCTTCTCGTTTGTGGGGTCGTGAGAGGTCGTCGCTGGATGCGCGCGCACCCCGCGGCGGGATATCGGGGACCTGAGGGATCCCGCCGCGGGGTGGACCTGGGTGGCGCTGTTCCTAGTGGAACTGGCCTTCCTCGGTGGAGCCCTTCAGGGCAGCCGTGGAGGTGTTGGGATCGACGGTGGTGGCGATCGAATCGAAGTAGCCGGCGCCGACCTCACGCTGGTGCTTGATGGCGGTGAAGCCACGCTCCGCAGCAGCCTTGAACTCGCGCTCCTGCAGGTCGACGAAGGCGGTCATGCCCTCGCGGGCGTAGCCGTGCGCCAGGTCGAACATGCCGTAGTTGAGCGAGTGGAAGCCCGCCAGCGTGATGAACTGGAACTTGAAGCCCATCGCGCCGAGCTCCTTCTGGAACTTCGCGATGGTCGCGTCGTCCAGGTGTGCCTTCCAGTTGAAGGACGGGGAGCAGTTGTAGGCGAGCAGCTGGTCCGGGAACTCGCTGCGGACGGCCTCGGCGAACTTCTTCGCAACCTCGAGGTCCGGCACGCCGGTCTCCATCCAGATGAGGTCGGAGTACGGGGCGTAGGCCTTGGCGCGAGCGATGCAGGGCTCGATGCCGTTCTTGATGCCGTAGAAGCCTTCGGCGGTACGGGTGCCGTCGAGGAACTCGCGGTCGCGCTCGTCCACATCGGAGGTGATCAGCGTGGCTGCCTCCGCGTCGGTACGGGCGATGACGACCGTCGGGACGTCGGCGACGTCGGCTGCGAGGCGAGCCGAGGTCAGGGTGCGGATGTGCTGCTGGGTGGGGATGAGCACCTTGCCACCGAGGTGGCCGCACTTCTTCTCGGAAGCGAGCTGGTCCTCCCAGTGGGAACCGGCAACGCCGGCCGCGATCATGGCCTTCTGCAGCTCGTAGACGTTGAGCGCGCCACCGAAGCCGGCTTCGCCGTCGGCGACGATCGGTGCCAGCCAGTTCTCGACCGAGGTGTCACCCTCGACCTTGGCGATCTCGTCGGCGCGCAGCAGTGCGTTGTTGATACGGCGCACGACCTGCGGGACCGAGTTCGCCGGGTACAGCGACTGGTCCGGGTAGGTGTGACCCGACAGGTTCGCGTCGCCGGCAACCTGCCAACCGGACAGGTAGATGGCCTTGAGGCCGGCGCGGACCTGCTGCACAGCCTGGTTGCCGGTGAGGGCGCCCAGGGAGTTGATGTAGTCCTCGTTGTTGACGAGATCCCAGAGGATCTCGGAGCCGCGACGCGCGAGGGTGGCCTCTTCGACGACGGTGCCCTGCAGCTTCGCGACCTGCTCGGCCGTGTAGTTACGGGTAACCCCGTTCCAGCGGGGGTTGGTGTCCCAGTCCTTCTGAATTTCCTCAGCGGTCCTCGGGGTGCCGGTAGTCGACATCAAAAAGCTCCACTCTCTCGATCTGAATCCGCTATGAACGCTCAGCAGTACATACGTACGGCTTCACATCCTTTGCGTTCCTTTCGGATGTACTCCATGACAATGACACAGCCGAAAAACCCCGTCTACCTGTTGCTAATGCCAATCTTGGCTAGGTTCGAACGGGCCCTTGCAAAGGTTGCTAATAAGTGGCCCCGCCAACGACCGGGTTTTTTACCCTTTGGTTACCCGCCGGTAGGTTCCTACCTCGGCTTATGCCGGAAAAGTAATGTGGCGACGACCGGAGCCGGAGGACGCGCCACCGAGCCCGGCACTCACCACCGAACCCGCGCCTCTGTGAGCGCACTCACAGGACCGGCACCGGCCGGATCCGGCTCCCCGGCGCTCAACGGACGCCTTCTCTTAACAACCTGCGAACAACACATTGCGAAGCACCCCGACCGGGCTTTACCCTGGGCGAATGGCCAAGACCTTCGTCGGCGCCCGCTTGCGCCAGCTACGCACCGAGCGGGGACTGAGCCAGGCCGCGCTTGCCAAGACGCTCGAGATCTCCGCCAGCTACCTGAACCAGATCGAACACGACGTCCGGCCTCTCACCGTGCCGGTACTCCTGCGCATCAGCGAAGTGTTCGGGGTCGACACGACGTTCTTCTCCTCCCAGGACGACACCCGGCTCATCGCAGAGATGCGTGAGGTCGCGCTCGACCAGGAGATGGGCATCGACACCGATGCCCAGGAGATCGCGGAGATGGTCGCGGCGCATCCCAACCTGGCGCGCGCCATGGTCAACATGCACCGCCGGTTCCGGAACACCACCGCGCAACTCGCCGCGGCGACCGAAGACCGCTACAGCGACGGCAGCGGCAGCGGCGCCATCACCATGCCGCACGAAGAAGTGCGCGACTACTTCTATCAGCGCCACAACTACCTGCACGATCTCGACACGGCAGCGGAGGAACTCGCCAACCGGATCCGATTCCACCGTGGCGACGTGGGCGGGGAGATCGCCAAGCGCATGCAGACTGCGCACGACGTCCAGATCGTCAAGCGCATCGACCTCGGCGAGAACATCCTCCACCGCTACGACCCGGAGACCCGGATCCTCGAGGTAGCGCCCCAGTTGTCGGGTGGCCAGCAGGTGTTCAAACTCGCCATCGAGCTGGCGTACCTCGAATGCGGAGACCTCATCGACCGCCTCGTCGACGAAGGTGCGTTCACGAGCGACGCGTCGCGCACTCTCGCCCGCTTGGGCCTGGCCAACTACTGGGCGGCCGCACTGCTCCTGCCGTACACGCAGTTCCACGAGATCTCCGAGAACTTCCGGTACGACATCGAGCGGCTCTCCGCCTTCTACGGCGTGAGCTACGAGACGATCACGCACCGCCTCTCCACACTGCAGCGGCCCAAGCTGCGTGGCGTCCCGTTCTCCTTCGTCCGGGTCGACCGCGCCGGCAACATGTCGAAACGACAGTCGGCGACCGGATTCCACTTCTCGACGAGCGGTGGCACCTGTCCGCTCTGGAACGTGTACGAGACGTTCGCTTACCCCGGCAAGATCATGACGCAGATCGCGCAGATGCCCGACGGCCGGCGCTACCTCTGGGTTGCCCGCACGGTCGAGCGCCGCGCGGCTCGCTACGGGCAGCCGTCCAAGACCTTCGCGATCGGGCTGGGATGCGAACTGCGCCACGCCCACCGTCTCGTCTACGCCGACGGTCTCGACCTCGACGAAAGCAATCCCGGCACCCCGATCGGGTCGGGCTGCCGCGTGTGCGAGCGCGTGAACTGCCCGCAGCGGGCGTTCCCGCCCCTCGGCAAGGAGATCGACATCAACGAGCACCGCAGTTCGGTGTCTCCGTATCTCGTCCGCTGACGACGCGTCACCGACTCGCACACAGCGCTGTAAGGACGATGTAACACACTCGTCACCCGCGTCACACAACTGTGACCGGGAGATATTCTGGCGCAACAACGCCCTTCTAGTGTTTGGCCTCGCGGATACAGAGTTGTATACGCCGCCGGATACACCGGTCCTCTCCGGTCCCACCTTCGAAGGAAGGGCACCTTCATGTCAGTTGCCAGGTCCAAGTTCGCCACTCGCGCCATCGCGGCGCCTGCAGCGCTGGTCGCCGTCGGTCTCGTCCTGACCGCCTGTGGAAGCCGCGCGGGAGACACGCCCGACTCGTCGGCTGGCGCCTCCGGTGGCACGTCCTGTGTCGACACCTCGGGCGACACCATCAAGGTCGGTTCGCTGAACTCGCTCTCGGGCACGATGGCGATCTCCGAGGTCACCGTGCGTGACTCGATCGCCCTCGCCGTGGAAGAGATCAACGCGGACGGCGGCGTCCTCGGAAAGCAGATCCAGGTCGTCGCGGAAGACGGTGCCTCGGAGCCGACGGTCTTCGCCGAGAAGGCCGAGAAGCTCATCAGCTCCGATTGTGTCGCAGCGGTATTCGGAGGATGGACATCGTCCAGCCGCAAGGCGATGCTCCCGGTGTTCGAGGATCGCAACGCATTGCTGTACTACCCGGTCCAGTACGAGGGCCTCGAGTCGTCGTCGAACATCTTCTACACCGGTGCGACCACCAACCAGCAGATCGTGCCGGCGCTGGACTACCTCAAGGAACAGGGCGTGAAGTCCTTGTACCTGGTGGGCAGCGACTACGTGTTCCCGCAGACCGCGAACCGGATCATCAAGGCCTACGCCGAGGCGAACGGCATCGAGATCAAGGGCGAGGACTACACCCCGCTCGGGTCGACCGACTTCTCCACCATCGTCAACAAGGTCCGCACCGCCGACGCGGACGCCGTATTCAACACGCTGAACGGCGATTCCAACGTCGCGTTCTTCCGTGAGTACACCAACGCGGGTCTCGACGCGAAGGACATGCCGGTCGTCTCGGTGTCCATCGCCGAGGAAGAGGTCGTGGGTATCGGCGCGCAGAACATCGAAGGCCAGCTCACCGCGTGGAACTACTACCAGACCGTCGAGTCCCCCGAGAACGCGTCGTTCGTCGAGGCGTACAAGGCGAAGTACGGCGCGAACAAGCCGACGTCCGACCCGATGGAAGCTGCTTACACCTCGGTCTACCTGTGGAAGAACAGCGTCGAGAAGGCCGAGTCGTTTGCGGTCGAGGACGTCGTGAAAGCTTCCGACGGAGTCTCTTTCGACGCTCCTGAAGGCACCGTGACGATCGACGGCGACAACCACCACATCACCAAGACCGCCCGTATCGGTGAAATCCGCGGCGACGGCCTGATCTACACCGTGTGGGAGTCGGACGGCGCCGTCGATCCCGATCCGTACCTCGAGTCCTACGACTGGGCTGCCGGACTCTCCGGAAACTGACGCTCACGACCGGGAAGCCGACCAGGGAGGCACCATGGATGTCCTTGTAGGACAGTTGTTCACAGGATTGAGTATCGGTTCGATCCTGCTGCTGGCGGCACTGGGCCTGTCGCTGACCTTCGGGCAGATGGGCGTGATCAACATGGCCCACGGCGAATTCATCATGGCCGGCAGCTACACCGCCTTCGTGGTCCAGCAGGTGATCTCGTCCGCGGGTGTGTCCCTGTTCGTCTCGCTGCTCGTCGGCTTCCTGGTCGGTGGGGCGATGGGTGTCCTGCTCGAGGTCACCCTCATCCGCCGCATGTACCACCGGCCCCTCGACACCCTGCTCGTCACGTTCGGTGTGGGCCTGCTGCTCCAGCAGGCCGCCCGCGACATCTTCGGCGCACCCGCCGTCAACGTCGTGGCCCCGGCCTGGCTGTCGGGCGGTGTCGAGATCCTGGGCGCGGTGGTACCGAAAACCCGCCTGTTCATCTTGGCGCTGTCGGTGATCTGCGTGATCGCACTCATCGCCTCGATGAAGTACACCCCGATGGGCCGCCGGATCCGCGCGGTCGTGCAGAACCGCGACCTCGCGGAAACCGTCGGGATCTCCTCGCGCCGCACCGATATCACCACGTTCTTCCTCGGTTCGGGCCTCGCGGGCCTTGCCGGCGTGGCGCTGACGCTGATCGGCTCGACCAGCCCGACCATCGGGCAGGCGTACCTGATCGACGCGTTCCTCGTCGTCGTCATCGGCGGCCTCGGCAGGATCGAAGGCGCCGTGCTCGCCGCCGTCGCCCTGGGTCTGCTCAATTCGTTCATCGAATACTCCACCACCGCTTCGATCGCGAAGGTGATCGTCTTCGTGATCATCGTGATCTTCCTGCAGGTCCGTCCCCAAGGCCTGTTCGCCGTCAAGACGAGGAGCCTGGTCTGATGTCTGTGACGTTCTCCCCCCGGTCCCTGACACAACCCGGACCCGTCCGCACCGCAGCAGGATTCGCGCTCGCCGCGCTCGTGTTGTTCGGCATCGCGCCGGCGTTCCTGTCCGACTTCCGGCTGGGCCTGCTCGGCAAGTTCCTGTGCTTCGCGATCGTCGCCGTCGGAATCGGGCTCGCATGGGGGCGCGGCGGCATGCTGACCCTCGGGCAGGGCGTGTTCTTCGGGCTCGGCGCATACATCATGGCAATGCATCTCAAAATTGCCGACGCACAGTTGCGTGAGGACTCCGTCCCCGACTTCATGCAGATCGCGGGAATCCGTGAGCTACCGGCATATTGGGTGCCGTTCACCTCACCGTTCGTCGCGATCCTGGCGATCCTCATCGTCCCGGCGCTCGTCGCGGCACTGCTCGGGCTCGGTGTGTTCAAGCGACGTGTGAAAGGCGCCTACTTCGCGATCCTGTCCCAGGCCCTCGCCGCCGCCTTCGCCATCCTGCTCGTCGGTCAGCAGTCCACCGGCGGTTCCAACGGCCTCAACCGGTTCCGCACCTTCTTCGGCTTCGAACTCTCCGATCCCGTCAACAAGCGGATGCTGTTCTTCATCGTGGCGGCCATCCTGCTGCTCGTCGTCGCCGCAACCCGGCAGTTGATGCAGTCCCGCTACGGTGAACTGCTCGTCGCGGTGCGCGACCAGGAGGAACGCGTCCGGTTCCTCGGCTACGACCCCGCCAACATCAAGGTGGTGGCCTACACCGTCGCCGCGTTCTTCGCCGGCATCGCCGGAGCGATGTTCGTTCCCATCGTCGGCATCATCTCCCCCGCCGACATCGGCATCGTTCCGTCCATCGCTTTCCTCATCGGCGTCGCCATCGGAGGCCGCAGCACCCTGCTCGGGCCGGTCCTCGGCGCGATCGGAGTCGCGTGGGCCCAGACCGCGCTGTCGGAGAACTTCCCCTCGGCCTGGACCTACGCTCAGGGACTGCTGTTCATCGTGGTGGTCGGCTTCTTCCCCGCCGGCCTGGCCGGACTCGCCACCGTATGGCGCCGGCGCCGCCGGTCCCGGCCCGCACCACCCGCCGACGACGTACCCGCAGCGACGACCGAATTGGAGCCGGCACGATGAACGCACCCGTCTACGGCGGCAACGCCGGCATGGCCAGCGACTACCTCGAAATCCGCGATCTGCGAGTCACCTTCGACGGCTTCCACGCCGTCGACGGAGTGAACCTCACACTCCTGCAGGGAGACCTGCGCTTCCTGATCGGACCCAACGGCGCGGGCAAGACCACCCTCGTCGACGCGGTCACGGGCCTGGTCCCCGCAACCGGTTCCATCACCAAGTCCGGAATCGAACTCGTCGGCAAGAAGACGCACAAGATCGCCCGCCTCGGCGTCGGCCGGACGTTCCAGACCGCGTCGGTGTTCGAGGAACTGTCGGTGCTCCAGAATCTCGATATCGCCGCAGGTGCCGGGCGCTCCCCGTGGCAACTACTGCGCCGCCGTAAAGATGTGCTGCCCGAAATCGAGGAAGCCCTCGAGACGATCGGCTTGTCCGCCCACCGCGACACGCCGGCAGGCATCCTCGCGCACGGCCAGAAGCAGTGGCTCGAGATCGGAATGCTCCTCGTCCAGAACGCCGACGTGTTGCTGCTCGACGAGCCGGTCGCGGGCATGAGCGGCGACGAACGCGAGGAAACCGGCCGGCTGCTGCGCCGTATCGGCGCGCAGCGCACCGTCGTGGTGGTCGAACACGACATGGACTTCATGCGTGCGTTCGCGACCTCCGTGACCGTGCTGGCCCGCGGCAAGGTCATCGCGGACGGCACCGTCGAAGAGGTGCAGAACGATCCGCAGGTCCAAGAGGTCTACCTCGGCACCGCAGCTGCGGTCGGTTCCGACGGCACCGACACGTTCCAGGAGGCATGATGCTCGAACTCGTCGACGTGCGAGCCGGTTACGGCCGCACCGAAGTCATCCACGGTGTCTCGGTCACCGTTCCCTCCGACGGAGTCGCCGCCGTGATGGGCCACAACGGCGCCGGCAAGACCACGCTGCTGCGCGCCGCCGTCGGTCTGCTTCCGATCTCCTCGGGCAAGATCCTGTTCGACGGGCACGACATCAGCGGGCTCCGGCCGGCAGCACGCGTGGCCCGGGGACTCGCCTACGTGCCGCAGGGCCAGCAGTCGTTCGGGCAGCTCACCTGTAGCGAAAACCTGCAGGTCGTCGCGGACGGCCGCAAGAACGGCAAGAAGCTCGTCGCCGATATGCTCGACCTGTTCCCCGCGCTCGTCCCACTGCTCGACCGTCGCGCGGGGCTGCTCTCCGGCGGCCAGCGTCAGCAACTCGCGATCGCGCGCGCTCTGATCACCGAGCCGCGCATGCTCATCCTCGACGAACCGACCGAAGGCATCCAGCCCTCGGT
>NZ_JBHWWX010000053.1:0-21731 GCF_042730335.1 Rhodococcus sp. NPDC060084 | reverse complement strand
CACCGCATCCGCGGCCGGCGGGGCTTCGGCGTTGTCACACCGGTCCGGGTGCCGTATCCGCCATGTGGACGAGAAGCAGATCGCAGGCGCGCCGGATGTCGGTCTCGGTCTCCTCGATCGACACTCTGCCGTTCAAGAGCACCAGGATCAGGCCGAACCACACCATCGACAGCAGGCGCACCGCGTCGCGATCTGTGTCCGTGGGCTGTTCGATGCCGCCCTGCGCGAGCACGATGCCCTGGAAGACACGCTCCACCTCGACCGAATCCGGCACCACCGATGCGGAGGCGGTGCTGTTGGACACGAGCATGGCGGACGCGAGGCGGGGCCGCGCGACGATCGCGCGCGTCATGACGACAAGCGCGTCGCAGATCGCCTGCGGTGGGGCCACGCCCGGCGGTGGATCGGGCAGTCGTTCCTTCGCGCGTTCGAGTTGGCTCAGGAGCAACGCCACGAAGAGGTGCGTCTTCGACGGGAAATATCGGTACAGCGTGCCGATCGCGACACCCGCGTCCTTCGCGACCTCCGCCATCTGCACCCGGGTGAGTTCGTGTTCGGAACCGAGACGGGCGGCAGCGGTCAGGATCCGCACCTGCCGTTCGCGTTGCACGTCCGATGTCGGTTCGGCGCCCTCCCGCGCCTTGGCAATCCTCGGCATCGCCGGCCCCCTTCCTGCAATTGGACGTGCAGATTGTCCCATCGTGCCCGCATCCACCCGGGCGAGGGAGCCGGGTCGCCGGAATCACCGTTGGTCTCGCTCAGTGGGACCGCCGCCGGCGGGCAGACATCGGGCGCAGGGATCGGCGCGGCGATTTCGCGTGAACGTCCGCTGAGCGAGAACCGGTTCAGGCGTGGCGCAGGTCACCCATACTCTCGGATTCGTGGACGTCGCCGAACCCAGGCGGCCCGGGATCGAATCGGAGTGAGGCACATGCAGATTCAGTCGCTGACCCAGGAACGTGCGTTCGACGGTGACGTACCCACTCCCGACGAGATGCGCAGGGCGATGGGACGTTTCGCTTCGGGTGTCACCGTGGTGACCGGACTCGACGACGACGGCCCCGTCGGCTTCGCCTGCCAGTCGTTCGCATCCGTCTCGCTCGAACCGCCGCTGGTGCTGTTCTGCGCGGATCACCGGGGCCGGGCCTGGCCACGCATCCGGCGCGCCGGCCGGTTCACCGTCAACGTGCTCGGCGCCGAACAGACGGACCTGTGCGGGCGGTTCGGTTCGAGCCGGGGGCTCAAGTTCGACGGTCTCGACTGGGAACTGTCCCGATGGGGCACGCCCACCTTGCCGGGCGTGCTCATGCGAGTCCACGCCGAGGTCCACGACGTACACGTCGCCGGGGATCACGACATCGTCGTCGGCCGCGTGACCGAACTCGAATGCCCGGCAGAAGACCGTCCGATGGTCTTCTACCGGGGCGCGTTCGGCCTCGACGGCTGACCGACCGGGGTTACCCGGTGGCGGCGGCGCTGATCCCGGCCCGCCGCCCGAAGAAGCTCCCGTCACCGAGCGAGATTCCGCTGCAATATCCGCCGGCAGACAATCCGGAGGTACAGCGGCCCGCCGCGTACAGGCCCGGTATCGGATCGCCGTCGACGTGCAGGACCTCCGAGTCCACCGATGTCCGGAGACCGCCCAGCGTGAAACCACCGGTCATGCCGCGCAGGTCGATCGCAGCGATCGGCGACCCGATCGGCTTGACCCATTCGGGCTTCTTCCCGAGCACCGGATCGGTGCCTGCGGCGGCGTGCCGGTTGTACAACTCCACGGTGGCGGTCAGGGTGCCCTCGGGCAGACCCATCTCCGATTCGAGTTCGGCGACGCTCTCGCACACCCAGGTCGGCTGCCTGCGAAGCTGCGGGCTCGAACTCGGCGCTGCCATCCCTTCTTCGTACGCCGCCTCGTCGAGGACGAGAAACGCCTGGTTGTCGTTCTGGTACATGGTGAGCTGACCGATGCGGCCCGGATAGGTGTCCTCGGGGACGTACCGCTGTCCTCGTCCGTTGACGAGGATGCCGCGGGCCATCAGCTGGGGGTCGCAGAAGAAGGCGACCTCGCACGCGTCCATGTGCGCCAGTCCCGCACCGAGTGCCTGCGCCATGAGGATGGCGCGACCGTCGTGCTCCTCGACCGTCGCGGCGGGCCGCTTGTAGAGACGCGGCGCGTAGGCCTGCATCATCTCGTCGTTGTACGCGAACGAGCCGGTCGCGAGCACCACACCGCCGTGCGCGCGGACGGTGATCTCCTGTCCGAGTCGGGTCGCGGTCGCACCGACGACACGGCCGGTGCCGTCGACGACCAGGCGCTGCACCCGGATGTCGGATTCCACGCGGACACCGAGGTCGGTCGCCTTTCCGATCAGCGTGGTCATCAGAACGTGCCCGGCTCCCTGCTCGCCGTTGCGCGGCATCGGGACCTGCGCGAGGTGTCCGCGGGGCGCCGGCGGCACGAGTGTGTCGAACGGTGCCGCGTTCTCTCCCCCGCTGTACATCAGGGAGTCGTCGACGGGGCATTCCCAGCCGGGCTGGGACCAAAAACTTTCCTTGTACCGGACCCCGCACGCTTCGAGCCACTCGAAATGCTGCACGCTGCCGTCGCAGTAGACATCGAGTTTGTCCTGGTCGACTCCCGGCCCCAGCGCCTCGGCGAGAAACGTCTTCATGTTCTCGGGGGTGTCGTCGAATCCGCACGCCTTCTGCACCCGGGTGCCGCCGCCGAGGTACACGATGCCCCCGGACAACGCGGCCGCTCCACCGCCGCCGCCGGTGCGCTCGAGTACCAGCACATCGGCGCCGTTCTCCGCAGCACCGATCGCCGCGGACACCCCCGCAATGCCGTATCCCGCGATCACGACGTCGGCCTCGAAATCCCAGGTTCCGACGGTCTCGGAGGAAATCGGACGAATCGGTGAACTACTCATGGGCACAGCCCCTTCCGCATTACAGCCCAGTGGTCTCCTGCGGACCGTAAGCGGACCCGGACCGGTCGGCCGGGAGTATCCCGCTGGTCGGGAGCACGCCCACGCGCAGCGCCGCACATGCGCTTGCGTAGGTGCGACACCCACCACAACCGAGAGGACAACTCCCGTGCAGGACAACACCAGTGAATTCGACGTCATCGTCGTCGGATCGGGCGGCGGGGCGCTGGCAGGCGCATACTCCGCCGCTGCGGCCGGTCTGCGCACCGTCGTTCTGGAGAAGACCGGACTGTTCGGCGGCACCTCGTCGTACTCCGGCGGGGCGATGTGGCTGCCCGGCACCACGGTCCAGGAACGAGCGGGCCTCGGCGACTCGACCGACGCGGCACGCACCTATCTCGCGGCCGTACTGGGCGACGCGGAGAAGGATCGTCAGGAAGCGTTCCTGACCACGGCCCCGGTGCTCGTAGACTTCCTCGAGCGCGACCCGCACCTCGAATTCGAGTGGCGCCCCTTCCCCGACTACTACCCCGCACCGGGGCGTGTGGACGTGGGACGCGCGATCAATGCCCTGGACCTGCCGAGCGAACAGATCGGTGCTCTCCGTGAGCGAATTCGCCCCGAACCGGGACTCGATCGCAACGGTGAACCGCACCCCGACGAAACCCTCATCGCGGGACGCGCCCTGATCGGACGGCTGCTCCTTGCCCTGCAGGGCACCGGCAACGCGGACCTGCGTACCGGCACCGCCGTGCGGTCGCTGATCATCGAGAACGACCGGGTCGTGGGCGTGGAAGCGCTCACCGAGTCCGGGGAAACCGTCCGGATCCGCGCGACCCGCGGCGTGCTGCTCGCCGCCGGCGGCATCGAAGGCAACCAGGACATGCGCAGCGAGCACGGCACTCCCGGTGCCGCGGCGTGGAGCATGGGCCCGCGCGGTGCCAACACCGGCGATCTGCACGTCGCGGCTGCCGACGCAGGTGCCGCGATCGCGTTGACGGACGAGGCGTGGTGGTGCCCCGGTGTCGAGATGCCGGACGGATCGGGCGCATTCATGGTGTGCGTGCGCGGCGGCGTCCTCGTCGACGCGGACGGCCGGCGCTACCTCAACGAAATGCAGCCGTACGACCGGTTCGGGCGGGAGATGCTGGCACACGGCGTGTCGCGGTCGGTGCCGTCGTACCTGATCTTCGACTCGCGTGAAGGTGGGCCGGTACTGCCGGCCATGTCGATTCCCGAGGCGAGTGCGGACGATCATCTCGCCGCCGGAACGTGGGTGCGCGCCGACAGCATCGAAGAACTCGCCGCACAACTCGGCATGGACGCGGAGGCGCTGCGATCGACCGTCGAGCGCTTCAACGACTCGGCGGCCACCGGAGTCGACGAGGACTTCGCGCGCGGTGAAGACCCGTACGACGTGTTCTTCTGCCCGCCGAGCGAGAACCCCAACCGCGCCCTCACCGCCCTGACCGAGGCACCGTTCTACGCGGCCCGGATCGTTCTCAGCGATCTCGGGACGAAGGGCGGGGTGCGCACCGATACCGATGCGCGGGTGCTCCGTGAGGACGGTTCGGCGATCGCCGGGTTGTATGCGGCAGGCAACACCGCTGCATCACTCAGCGGCCGGTTCTATCCCGCGCCCGGAACTCCGCTGGGAACGGCGATGGTGTTTGCCTACCGCGCGGCCCAGCACATGGCGCAGGCGGACTCGGTACTCCCCGGCGCTGCCGTGACCGAGAGCTAGACGAGGTTGTCTTCGACGGGCAGCCCGAAGGCGTCCTTCCCGTAGAGGGCGAAGGCGCGTTCGGGCTCGTTCGCGACGTGCATGCTCCCGGCATGCGCGTCGCGCCACGCCCGTTCGATGACGTTGCCGAGAAACAAGGACGTTCCACCGGCTGTCTTGAACAGCAGATCGATTGCTTCGACGGCCCGTTCGGTGGCTCGTACCTGATCGCGCCTGGTTCGTAGCCGCAGGGAGAAGGGGATGTCGTCTCCGGCCTCGGCGAGTCGCCACAGTTCCCGGATGTTGCGTTCGAGTTGCAGTACGGCGGCGTCGATTTCCGACGACGCGCGCCCCACCGCGACCTGCGCGAACGGGTCGTCGGCGAACCGTCCGCCACCGAGGCTCAGCCGCACCCGTTCCCGCATCGCCGCCAGGTACTCGTCGTAGCAACCCTCGACCACGCCGACGATAGGCACGGCGACGGTGGTCGCGAAGAGCGACGCGAACGGAAGCCGGTACAGGGGGCCGGCATTGACTTTCTGACCGGGACCGCGAAGGTTCGCGGTGTCGAAGTTGCGCACGACCCGGTACGAAGGAACGAACACGTCGTCGACGGTGATTTCGTTACTGCTCGTTCCCCGCATGCCGACGACGTTCCACACGTCGCGAATCGAGTAGTCGTCACGCGGAACGAGTGCGGTGACGAAATCCAGCGGTCTACCGTCCGCGCCGACGACCATCCCGCCCAGCAGTGCCCACGACGCGTACTCGCATCCGGACGAGAACATCCACGTCCCCGACAACCGGTAGCCGTCGCCGACCTGCCGGAGCCTGCCGACCGGCGCGTACGCGGACGACACGAGTGTCGACTCGTCGCGGCCCCAGACGTCGTGCTGTGCGCGGTCGGGGAACAGCGCGAGATGCCAGGGATGCACACCGACGACCGATGCGATCCATCCCGTCGACCCACATGCCGCCGACAGCGCCCGCACGACCTCGTAGAACCGCATGGGGTCGGTTTCGGTCCCGCCGTAGCGTCGCGGTTGCAGCATCCGGAAGACGCCGGCGGCAACCAGTTCCGCGATCGTCTCGTCGGGAATCCTGCGCGACTCGTCGATGTGCGCGGCCCGGGCCGCCAATCCGGGTGCGAGTTCCCGTACCGCGTCGAGCACGTGGCAAGGCGTCATGGAGTGCGCTCCCGTCCTGCTACCCCGTCAGTGCGACGGCGGAGTGAATGCCGCCAGGGGTTCGGACGCCGACCAGTCGTGTCCCCAATAGCTGTCTGCGGTGATTTCCTCTGCCGTGTAGAAGGTCTCGTCCACGAGCATTCCTTCGGTACCGAATTCGATGTCCCAGCCGCCCGGTGCCCGGACATAGAACGAGACCATCTTGTCGTTGGTGTGCCGGCCGAGCGTCGACGAAATCGAGAAGCCCAGGTTGCCGATCCGGTCGAGTGCCTGACCCACCGCGTCGAGGGTGTCCACCTCGAGCATGAGATGGACCAGACCCGGCGCGCCGAGCGGCGGCGCGGGGCACAACGCCAGGCTGTGGTGGCGGCGGTTGACGCCGAGGAAACGCACGCGCCGGACGGGAGGCGGCGCGGACAGACCACCGAGGCGGGTCGCACCCCGGGGAAGGAAACCCAGTACCTCGGTATAGAACTCGTACGATTCGGCGAACATCGCGGAGGGGAGCACCACGTGTCCGAGGCCCTCCGGCCCGGTGTGGAACGTGCCGCCGAACGGAGTCACGAGCGGGCTGTGGTCGAGTACGGGGCCGAAGAACACCTCGGTACGGGTGCCGCCCGGATCGTCGAAGGCGATGACCTGTTCGGCGTCGCGGTACGTGGACTCCTCCTCGCTCAGCACCTCGACCGAGATGCCGGCCTTCTCGACCGCTTCCCGGACACGCCGGAGCGCGAATTCGTCGCGCACCTCCCAGCCCACCGCCAGGGCACGGTCGGTGTCGCCCGGAAGGACGATCAGGCGTGAGCGCCGCTCGTCGATCCGCAGGTAGAGCCCGTCGCTCTCGGGTCCGGTGCCGACGGCCATCCCCAGCCCGTCGACGACGAGTTCACGCCAGCGAGCCACGTCGCGGGTCTGAATCCTGACATAGCCGAGTCCACGGATATCCGTCATGTCCGTCCTTTCCTGCCTGGGGGGTGGAACTAGATCATCGAGCGCATCATGCCCTGCGGTTCCTCACCGAGCTGGGTGAGCGTCGCCGCATGGAAGATCGATCCGGGCACGTGGATGGCGTGGCTCAGACCGGCGTGGGCATCGCGCCAGAAACGCTGGAGCGGGTTGCTCAACTGCAGGGCACCGCCGCCCGCGCGGCCGAAGATCTCGTCGACCGCGGCCACCGCACGCCACGCGGCAGCGGTCTGCGTCCGCCTGCCGACGGCACGCATCTCGAAGGTGACCTCCTTGCCGCGCTCGGTGAGATCCCAGAACCGGTCGACGGTCTCGAGGACGGCGGCACGCGAGGCGGCGATCTCCGCGGCCGCGTTGCCGAGCGCGGACAGCACGTACGGATCCTGCTTGATCGCGGTTCCGGAGACGGTGACCCGTTCGCGCTGCGTCTCGATGTAGCAGTTGAGGGCGCCCTCGGCGATACCGATGAGCGACGAGGTGATGCCCAGCGGGAAGATGCACGAGAAGGGGAACTTGTAGAGCGTCTCCTCGCGTCCGGCGTCCTGCCACGCCACGCCGCCCATCACCCGTTCCGCCGCCAGCGTGCGGTACGCCGGGAGAAAGGCGTTCTCGACGATGAGGTCCTTGGAACCGGTGCCACGCAGGCCGACGACGTTCCAGCTCTCGTGGTCGATGCGGTAGTCGGATCTCGGCACCAGCACGTGCAGGCTCTTCGGCGGAGACACCCGCTTGCCGTCCTTGTCGCCGACTGCCGCACCGATCATCACCCAGTCGCAGTGATCGGTGCCCGACGAGAACGACCAGCGGCCGTTGAGGATGTATCCGCCGTCGACGGGAGTCGCCACGCCCATCGGCGCGTAGGGCGAGGCGATCCAGGTGTCGGGGTTCTCGCCCCACACTTCCTGCTGCGCCTTCGGGTCGAAGAACGCCATCTCCCAGGGGTGTACACCCACGATGCCGCTGACCCAGCCCGTCGCGCCGTCCATCGCGCCGATGGCCATCGCCGTCTCCGCGAACTCTCGCGGGTGAGCCTCCAGGCCGCCGAATTCCTTGGGCTGCAACATCCGGATGACGCCTGCGTCGCGGAGCCGTCCGGCACTGCGGTCGGTCAGACGCATGAGCGTGTCACCCTCGGCGCCGTCCGCCCGGATTTCGTCTGCAAACTCTGCGAGGGAGTCGAGGACCTGTCCCATGATGTCTCCAGCTTTCTGATGGCGACGCCCGGTCACCGTGCGAATGTGCTGCCGGCGGCGTCGGAGTTCCGGTGGTGGCTACGGTCTCAAGAGATCGCAGCCGTGCTCCGGAAATGTTCCACTGAGCGGGATCGACCGGGGCCGAGGGTGTTCAGACGGTCAGGACGCCGTGGCGTCGTCCCGCTTCAGGAACGCCAGGACCGTCGCGAGCCACGCGTCGCGGGCCTCGATCATCGTCCAGTGCCCGCAGTTGGGGAACACGTGCAGTTCTCCGCGGCGCAGGTCCCGCATCGGGAGCATCGCCATGTCGACCGGGCTGACCCGGTCGTCACGGCCCCAGGTGAGCAGGGTCGGTGCGGTGATCCGGCCGAGTTGCGCCCAGTAGGGGGTGGCGTCGGAGGCGAGGGCTGCCCGCCCGGCCGCGGCGAATGCCGCGGTGCTGTACATGCGACGCGCGATTTCCAGGGTCTTGGGCTCGGTGGCCAGTGCCCACCGCTCCTCGATGAGCTCTTCGGTGATGATCGCCGGGTCGTACACCATGGAATGCAGCCAGCGGACGAGCTTTTCGCGTGTCGGATCGTCCGTGAACTCCATCAGAAGCTTGATGCCCTCGCCCGGTGCCGGCGCGAAGACCGAACGTCCTGCGCCGCCGATGGTGACAAGCTTGCTCACCCGGTCGGGCTGTGCGATCGCGAACTGGGTACCGACGATGCCGCCCATCGAGTTGCCGATGATCGCTGTCCGGTCGAGGCCCAGTCCGTCGAGGAAGTCGGCGACCGCTACCGACGCCATCGCCATCGGGTGACCCTCGCAGGGGTCACTGACCCCGAATCCGGGAAACTCCAGGACGAGGCACCGAAAGTGCTCGGAAAGGTCGGCGAGCACGCCGCGATAGTTGCGCCATCCGGTGACTCCGGGGCCGGACCCGTGCAGAAGGACGAGCGGTTCTCCGGCACCTGCCTCGTGGTAGCGGAGGGTGCCCCGGTCGGTCTCGAGCGTCCTGGCAGTCTCGTCGTAACTCAATTCGGTCGTCATATCCGAGACGTTCCCAGTGACGGCCCTCACGCGGCGCGCGACCTCCCGGTCACCGGGACGTGCCCGGCGGTCGTCGGTCGTGGCGGGTTATATCCACTCCCCCGATTGGGTGGCGAGCAGCCGCTCCATGGCGTGCGAGGACCACGACTCTGCGGGGACCCGCGCCGTGCGGGTGCCCCGCCGGGGAACGCTCAGTTCGGGATACAGCGCGCGCGAAACGTCGCGGGCCGCCGCCGCGACGAGCGGCGCGGTCCGTTCGAGAAGACCCGCGCGGGTGGGACCGCACAGGGAGATCGAGGCGATGGGCCCCTCGGGTCCCCGAATGGCGGCACCGACACATGCCATCCCGACCGCGGACTCACCGGTTTCGAATGCCAGACCGCGCCGGCTACGGATGCGGTTGAGTTCGAGATGCAGAGTCGACAGATCGTGGATGGTGCGGTCTGTACGGCGGGCGAGCCGCTCGTCGTAGAGGTCGTCGACCTGCTCGGGCTCGAGGCCTGCGAGCAAGGCTTTTCCGCACGCGCTGGCGTAGGCGGGAACCCGGCCGCCGACACGGGACGGCAGTGCCGCGGCGAGCTGGCCGCCGATCTTGTCGAGATAGACGCAGTCACCGCCGTCGAGCACCGCGAGGTGCGCGACCATGCCCGTGGTCATGTGGAGTTCGTAGAGCAGCGGAGCGGCGGCTTCCCGGATCCGGATGTGGCCGTTGTCGCCTTCGGTCATGGCCTTCGCCCGCCGGCCCAGGCAGTAACCGAACGACGCGTGGTCGATCCAGTCGAGCCGAACCATCTGGTCGAGGATGCGATGAACGGTCGAGCGCGGCAGTCGCGTGCGGCACGCGACCTCTTCGAGAGTGAGACGAGACGAGCGATCGTCGAAGGCATCGAGGATCAGGGTCATGCGTTCCACCATCGACGCGGGAAGCTCGCGCTTCGCGGACTCGGCCGGTTTCGCGTAGTCGGACTCTGACATCGGCACCCTTTCGTTCACCTGCACAGAACCCACAGAACGACAAACTGAAATTCATTCTTGTGGTCTGCACCAAAGGGTACTACGGAAGGTGACGAAGTACACACACCGCCCGCACATCCCACTGACCAGGAAGAACCTGTCCACCGATCTGCGGCGCCGGTACAACCGGAGAGCAAGGTGCCCCATCGACCTGCAGTCGTCACGGCAATCGCGTGACCACCGACGAAAGTGCCGAAACAGCCATGACCGAAGTCCCCTCCGCTCTCTTCCGCCCGCTCGCCGTCCGCTCCCTTCGGCTGCGCAACCGCATCGTAATGTCGCCGATGACGCGGTCGCACTCGCCGGGTGGAGTACCGGGACCGGACGTGGCCGAGTACTACCGGCGCCGTGCCGCCGGGGGCACGGCACTCATCGTCACCGAGGGAGTGGCGATCGACCACCCCACCGCCGTCGACAACCCCCGCGTGCCTCACATGTACGGCGAGGCCGCACTCGACGGGTGGCGCCGCGTCGTCGACGCGGTCCACGCCGAAGGCGGCCGGATCATTCCGCAGCTCTGGCACGTCGGGCCGCTGTGGGGAGCCATGACGGCAGATGTCGATCCCGCCCTGACCCCGATGCGGCCGTCGGGAGTGTGGGGAGAACCCGGCGTCACCTCGTACAGAGCCGACTATGTCGCCCGCGCGTCGAAGCCCACGCGCGCCATGACCGACGAGGACATCACGCAGGTCGTCGACGCATACTCCCGTGCCGCAGCGGCTGCGAAGGAAGTCGGATTCGACGGCGTCGCGCTGCACGGCGGTCACGGTTACCTGCTCGACTCGTTCCTCTGGGAAGGAACCAACCTGCGGGAGGACCGCTGGGGCGGTGACCTCCGAGACCGGACCCGATTCCCCGCGGCAGTCGTTGCAGCCATTCGCGCGACCATCGGTGAGGACCTGCCGATCTTCTATCGATTCTCGCAGCACAAGCAACAGGACTACGAAGCCAAGATCGCGCACACGCCGGACGAGCTGAAGGCCGTCCTCTCGCCGCTGGCCGACGCCGGCGTGGACGTGTTCGACGCAAGCATCCGCCGCTTCGATCTGCCCGCGTTCGAGGGCAGCGACCTCACCCTCGCCGGATGGGCCAAGAAGGTCACGGGCGCCGTGTCCATGGCGGTCGGAAGCGTCGGCATCGGCGCAACCCTGCGCGAGAGCCGCACCCAGGGCAGCGCTCCCGTGCGAGACAACCTTCCGGAACTCGAAAGCCGGATGGGCAGGGACGAATTCGATCTGATCGCCATCGGGCGACTTCATCTCGCCGATCCCACGCTCGCGACGACGTTGCGCAACGGCGCAGCGCTGCCGGAATTCGACCGCACCGTCCACGAGGCGGCACTGCTCTGATCTCGGTGCA
The DNA here is from genome assembly GCF_042730335.1 of Rhodococcus sp. NPDC060084. Classification (NCBI taxonomy): domain Bacteria; kingdom Bacillati; phylum Actinomycetota; class Actinomycetes; order Mycobacteriales; family Nocardiaceae; genus Rhodococcus; species Rhodococcus sp. NPDC060084. The sequence continues at coordinate 10,330 of NZ_JBHWWX010000053.1, read as the reverse complement.
CCGGAGACGTCGGCAGTCTCGATGAGCGGGAACACAACTCGGAGAGTTTGTTACCTCATCTAGAAAGTGATGCGCACCACTCCCGACTGGAGTGAGGAAACCCCGCGGGCCACGACGGGCCGCCGAGAGTCTGGATGCGCAGTGACGTCATACGCTAACGAGCTATCCCACCGGGAGCCCGAACATACTTCCGGCCGAGGACGATTCGACCGCAGGCAACCCGTCTGGGTAATCGTGGCGGTGTTGATCGCCGTCGAGATCATCAGCGCTTTCGAAACTTCCATGATGTTCGCAGCGATCCCCACGCTCATCACGGATTTCGACAGCGACGCGTCGACCGTCGGCTGGGCCGTCACCTCGTTCCTCCTCGTCGCGGCCGCATCTGCCGCGGTCTGTGGCCGCCTCGGCGACATGTACGGACGTGAACGGGTATTGATCGTTCTTCTGGTGGTCGCAGCGGTGGGTTCCATCATCAGCGCCGCGGGCGACAGTCTCACCAGCATCATCGTCGGCCGCACCATCCAGGGTGTTGCCGGCGCGATCCTTCCGTTGTGCATCGGCCTCGCACGTGAGCACCTTCCGTCGGGCAAGGTTCCCGTCGCCGTCGCGCTGATCTCGGGATCCGCCGTTGCGGCGGGTTCGGCGTCACTGCTGGTCGCGGGGCTGCTCATCGACTACGCCAGCTGGCACATGATCTTCGTCGTCGCTGCCGCGTACTCGGTGTTCGCGATTCTGCTCGTGTGGTTCGTCCTGCCGTGGCGGCCGCCGACCGGCACGAAGGAGAAAATCGACTACGTCGGAGCGGTGACATTCGCGGCATCCGTCGCTGCGATCCTCCTCGGCGTCAACAAGTCGCAGGCCTGGGGCTGGGCCGACGGCCGGACCCTCGGCCTGATCGTCGGTGGCGCCGTCGTACTCGTTCTGCTCGTGCGGTGGGAGTTGCGCGTGCCGTCACCGATCATCAATGTGCGCCTCTTCGCCGGACGCAAGTTCTCGCTGACGATGCTCGCGACGGTCGCGATCGCCGCAGGACCGATGGGCGTCGCCACCATGATCATCCCGATCATCATGCAGACACCCACGTCGGACGGCTTCGGCCTGGGCCTGAGCGCGACGCACGCGGGCTGGTTGTCCTTCATCGGGTCGATGTTCGGTTTCGCGTGCACACCCCTCAGCGGCCGTATCTCGGCGGCCGTCGGGTCCCGCGTATCGATGTTGATCGGCAGCATTCTCTTCGTCGCCAGCACCGTGACCATGATGACCGCTCACAATTCGGTCGTGGCGATGACCGCGATGGTCGTGGTGGTGTCGGTCGCCACCGCATTCGCCTACACCGCCCTGCCGAACCTCATCGTCGAGGCCGTGCCCGAACGCAACACGAGCGAGGCGACCGGCACGAATGCGGTGCTGCGTACCGCAGGACAGGGTGTCGGCACGTCCGTCGCCACCATGTTGCTCGCGTTCGCGGCCACTCCGATCGGTGGCCTGAACATGATCGGCGTCATGTTCCTGGTACTGGCGTTCATCGCGATCGCGCTCACCGTGATGATTCCCCGTGGCGTCCCGGACGCAGTCGCCTCCTGACCCATCCGACGTCTTCTCGTTTCCTCCCGGCATGAGGAGGCACCCTGCGCGCCCGGTTCCGCCCGGGCGCGCAGTGCGTTCATCCAGAGGCCGGCCGACTGTGTCTACTCGGGCGTTCCATGTATGTCGGGCCGTAGGCAACAAATCCGAACCGGGAGTAGAGCGGCTGCGCATCCTCCGTATGCAGCATCCACCGGAAGTCTGCTGCGTCGATATCCGACAGCAGGCACTCGAGCACGGCGCTCCCGACGCCGTCGCCCCGATGCTCCGGGAAGACGAATCCGTCTGCGATGTACCCGTAGGCGACACCGTCGGACGACACCCGGACCGCGCCGAGCAGTTGCCCGGAGTCCGGCTCCCTCGCGGCGTAGATCTTCCAGGCACTCTCGAATTGTTGCCGTATCCGATCGCGCGACCGCCACCTGTTCCAGTAGGCGTCGCCGGTCAGAAAATCCAGGACACGGGACAGTTCGTCCTCCGACAGTCGATTGTCGACGACGATGCTCATGGATCGCCCCCCTTCCAGCACTGTGCTCGCGACTACAGTGCCGCACGCAGAAAGCCCCGTCCAGCCCTGCGATCAGGGCGGGACGGGGCAGTCATCCCTGGTGAGGGAGTCGACAGTTCTGTCAGCGGTTCATCAGGGCACGCATCGCTTTCGCTGCTCCTTCGACCAGCTCGCGACGAGGGAATCCGCTGCGCTTCACCGCTGCGTCGTAGTTTCCGCCCGCGATCCACACCGGACCGTCCTCGAGATGTTCGAGGCCTTCGCGTGCAACATCTTCCGACTCCGAGACACGCATGCCGGGGACATCGAAGTTCAGTCCGGCGCGCACCATCGCGGGGGTGCGCGTGACACCGAGGACGAGTTCGACGACGTGGACACCGTGGGGTGCGAGTTCGAGCCACAGGCTCTCCGCGAACACCCGGCTGAACGCCTTCGACGCCGAGTAGATGCTCTGGTGTTCCGAGCCCATGTATCCCGCGAGGGAGCCGAGCAGCATGATGCCGCCGCGGCCCCGCTCCTTCATCGGCGCACCGAACAGTTGCGCGAGTTCGACCTGACGGTGCACGTTGAGGTCGATCACGCCGCGGAATCCCTCGAGGTCGCCGGTGACGAACTCGTGTCCGTAGCTGTTGGCACCCGCATTGAAGATGAACAACCCCACCTCGAGATCCGCTGTCGCGGCGCGGATCTCGTCGACTGCGTCGGCGGCGAGCAGATCGAGCGCGAGAGTGCGTACCTGTACGCCGTTCTCGCGGGCGCGGTCCGCGGTCTCCTCGAGCGGTCCGGGCTTCCGTGCGATGAGCACGAGATCGAATCCGGCACGGCTCAATTCGTCAGCGAAGGCGGCGCCGACACCCTCCGATCCTCCGGCGATCACGGCCCACGGGCCGTACTGTGCACGATCGAGGTTGAGGGGTTCGGTCATCGCGGATCCTCCGGAGTGGTCGGGTCGAAGCTTCATTGGACAACAGGTGCTGGCACGGGCGCGTCGTCGTAGACGTCGAGGACGCCCGACGCCGCCGCGCGTGTGATGGTTTCCGCGAGCCGGGTGCACGCCATGCGCGGGGCACCCGGGCGGCCGTCGCGGCCGGCGTCGTCCTGCACCTGAGGACAGCGCCGGCGCGCGTCGGCGTTCCACTGGATGGAGGTGTGCTCCCAGCTGTTCTTCTGAACCAGCACTTGTGCCGAGCACTCGGCACACCGCAGCGGTTCCATCCGGTTCTCCATCGTTACTACTCCTACCCCGCGCTGGTGGGTTGTTCCTCGAGTGCCTTGCGGGCGATGTTGGCTTCGACTTCCTTCATCCACGCAGCAACCGGGCGCGTCGTGTCCATCTCGAACTCGAAGCGGTCGGTCATCTCCGGCTTCACCTCGTCCACGTCGACGTAGAACTGCTCGTACCAGCGGCGAAGCTGGTACACCGGGCCGTCCTCTTCGCACAGCAGCGGGTTGTCGATGCGGGTCTTGTTGCGCCAGATCTCGATGTCCTGCTCGAAGCCCTTGGCGATGAAGTTGCCGAACTGCTGCGCGACCTTCAGCGCCTCGTCGCCTTCGAAGCGATCGGACTTCTTGACGATCATTCCGTACATCAGCACGAACTTGTTCTCGGAGACCGGGTAGTGGCAGTTGATGAGGGTCGACTCGATGTCGTAGCCCTCGTACTCGTAGACCAGGTCGTCGATCATGAACGACGGCCCGAAGTAGCTCGCGTCCGAGCGACTGCCGAGCATCCGCGGCTGGCCCGCGGCGTGCGGACGGGCGTCCTCGCGCGCCTTGCCGCGCATGAACTGGCTGGCCACGTGACCTTCGAAGACGTTCTTGAAGTACGTCGGGAAGGAGTAGTGCACGTAGAAGAAGTGCGCCATGTCGACGATGTTGTCGATGAGTTCGCGGCAGTTGGTGTCGACCTCGGTCCGGTACCAGACCCAGTCGGTCCACTCGTCGCTCAGCGCGCCCTCGATCCGGGGGATCGTGACGTCCGCCGGCGGCGGGTTGCCCTGCGGGTCGTTCCACACGAACAGCAGACCGTCCTGCTGGAGCGTGTGCCACGCGCGCGTCTTCGCGATGGGCGGAACCCGGCGGGCGTACGGAATGTTGGTGCAGCGGCCGTTGCCGCCCCAGCGCCAGTCGTGGAACGGACACGCAACCTGGTCACCCTTGACGGTGCCCTGGCTCAGATCGCCACCCATGTGACGGCAGTAGCCGTCGAGGATCTTGAGCTCGCCTGCGGTGTCCGCCCAGACGACGAGCTTGGTGCCGAAAGCCTCCACGGAATGCGGCTTGCCGTCCTTGAAGGACTCGGCGAGGCCGAGGCAGTGCCAGCCGCGTGCGAAACGGGTAGGAGCAGAGCCCGCGACGATCTCGCGGACCTCGGTGGTGTCGGAAGTGCCCAGGCTCACGGTCGTCCGTCCTTTCGGGGGATTGGGAAGTACGGGGGTACACCGGCGGAAATCGGCACGTGTTGTGCCGGTCGGGGTCTCGCCGCTTCGATGATCCTGACGCTAGGTGATCACCGTCACGCCCAATCCCGGCGTCTCACTGGGCGGGACTCACGAACTCCGGGTGTCGGACGCCGACCAGAACGCGCGCATCGACGCGATCCGGCCATCGTCGGCGAAGGTCATGACATCGATCGGTTCGAAGACGTACTCGGTCCCGTCCACCTCCGAGGTCACCCGGAAGTGGAAGGCCGCTTCGTTGCCTGCGATCCGCAGGGTGAGCAGTTCCGTCGAGTTGCGCGAGTGCTCGAGTCCCGCATACAGCGGGAGGATCGCGTCGCGTCCCGTGCGCACGTCGCTGCCGACGGGGTCCTCGACGGTCGCAGTGTCGGTGTAGAGGTCGGCTATGCCGGCTGCGGACGACGCCTCGATCCGCCGCAGGTACTCGGCGACGGTGGCGCGAATGCGGTCGGGGCCCGGGATCTCTTGGTTCATGGCGGCCTCAGACGCTCTGCGCGGGCGCCGGCGCGGGGAGCAGCGCAGCCCTGCCGTTCGCGGCGAATTCGGCCTCGAGACGCGCGCGTGCGTCGTCGTCGAAGGGCACGTACTCCGCCGTACGCGCGACACGTACGTACACCGTGTCGTCGGTGTTCCAGGCGGCCGCACGCAAAGGCGCCTTGTCCACCTTGTTGCTGCCGGTGAGCGGGATGTGGTCGGTCACCCGGACGAAGCGTGGCCACCACTTGTCACCCATATCCGGCTGCTCGGCGAGGAACGCGCCGAATGCTGCCGGGTCGAACACCGATCCGGGGTCCAGTTCGACAGCGCACATCACCTGGTCCCCGGTGGCGGGGTCCGGAACAGCGAAGACGGGCGCGGAGAGGATTCCGGGGCACCGATGCAGAACCCGCTCGACCGGAGCGGCCGAGAAGTTCTCGCTGTCGACCCGCAGCCAGTCCGACGACCGGCCCGCGAAGTAGAAGAACCCGTCGGCGTCGCGATAACCGAGGTCACCGGACCAGAAATCGTTCCCCTTGATCCGGTCCGCCATCGCGCCGGGATTCTTGTAGTAACCCTCGAAGGTGTGGGCTGTGTTGCGGGCGACGATCTCCCCGACCGCTTCACCGTTGATCAGGCGGCCCGTGTCGTCGAACTCGGCCGGCGGGCATTCCTCGCCGGTGACCTCGTCGAGGATCCGCACGTCGACGCCGCCCACCGCGACTCCGAGCGAACCGGTCGGGGTATCGGGAGTGCGGTTGATGCGGAAGACCCCTTCACTCGAGCCGTACCCCTCGATGACGGTGCAGCCGAAGCGCTCCGAGAACCGGGCGACGTCCACTTCGGAGGCTTCGGTCCCGAATGCCACTTCGAGTGTTCCGTCCCGGTCGCGCGGATCTTCGGGACGGCTGAGGACATAGGCGAGCGCGCGCCCGACGTAGTTCACGAAGGTCGCACCGTAGCGATGGATGTCGTCGGCGAAGCGGCTCGCGGAGAACTTCCGGATCATGCTCACGGTCGCACCCACGCTCATCGCGGTACCGAGGTTGAGCATCAGGGCGTTGCCGTGGAACAGGGGCATGCACAGGTACGTGACCGAGTCGCGGCGCATGTGCGTGCGTTCCGAGAGCGGCCCGAACAGCCGGGCGAGCCGGCCCTGGCTGACGACGACCGCCTTGGGAGCGCCGGTCGAACCCGAACTGAACAACAGCAGCGCGATGTCGTCCGGCGACGGCCGGGTCTCGGGAAGCTGGGCACCACGGAACGGTTCGAGGAACGCGCGGTATCGCGGGCTGTCGACGTCGAGGATCTTCTCGGCGGGCAGGCCGTGGTCGGTGCCGGCGACGAGATGCGCCAGGCGCGACTCGGTGATGATCAGGTCGACGTCGGCGTGCCGGACGTCCCGGGCGATTTCCGGGCCGCTTCGGCTGGCGTTGATCCCCACCACCACGGCACCGGCGAGTGCTCCCGCGCCGATCCAGAACACGAAGTCCGGAACGTTCTCGAGAAGCACTCCGATGTGGCGTTGCCGTCCCTCGGGCAGTGGCACGGTCGACACGAGCGCCGAGGCACGATCGGCGCTTTCCTGGACAACTTCGTCCCAGGTCCAGCGCTGGTCCTCGAAGCGCAGTCCCACCTTGGCGTCGCCGCGGCGAGCTCGCACTACTTCGGCGAACGTGTCCAACTCATACCTCCAGATAGTCACGAGCGATGGGGCCATCACGGGCAGTCCGATCACAACAGACGCTCACGCGGCGCCGCGCCGGATTCCCGGCCAGCGGGAGCGCACGCGAGGGCTTCTAGCTCTGGGCGAAGACCGCGCGGCCTCCCGACAGCACTGCTCCTGCCTCGGTGGTGACGTCGAACCGCACCTCGGACGACGCGCCCCAGGCGCGGATCTCGGCGGTGTCGCCGGGGAAGACCGGGGCCGCGAACCGACCGGACAACGCGACGAGATCTGCGGGGTGTGCTCCGAGCTCTTGCGCGAGCGGCAGAGTCGTCGCGGCCAGCGTGCACAGTCCGTGGAGAATCGGCCGCGGCTGTCCGATCCCGGCTGCGGCGTCCGGATCTATGTGGATGTGGTGACGATCGCCGGTGAGCCGGTACAGCGCGGCCTGTTCCGCGTGGGTGGTGAGGAGTGCGGTCGAGTCGGGTTCGCCGTCCGGTTGCGCGGGGGCGGACGGACCGCGGTCCCCGCCGAATCCGCCCGCTCCCGGCGCGAACAGCGACCATGTGGCGACGAAGTACTCGCTTTCCACCACAACCTCGAAGACTGCGGCGCGGCCCTTGTCCCACACGTCCCCGACCCGAGCCGTCATCGCGATGCTGCCGGACTTCGGAAGCGGGCTGAGAACGTCCAGCTGCTGGGAGCCGTGGAGTGCGGTCTTCGTATCGAATGCACCGAGCGATCCCAACGCATCCGGCGCCCACTGCGCCAAGGTCAGAGCGAAAGTCGGCAGCACCCGGAGGCGGTCCTCGAAGACGAGGTCGAGGTCTGTGGCGCGAGCCCCCACAGCGAGCGCATACAGAATCGCGTCGCGCTCGTCATAGGTGACCGTGCGGGTGCCGAGTTCGGCACCGCGCCAGGTTGCCGGGGTCGGCGTGTCGGTCGTGGTTGCATCGTGTGCGGGCATCGTTTCGTGTCCTTTCCGAGCGTGCTGATCGCACGCTAGGCACCCCCTGTAGCGGGGGTCACCGAGCATCCCACTGACCGGTACATTCGAACAGGGCGTTCATCGGCGTGAGAGATTCTTGCGATCCGATCCACGAGGAGGGGCATTCGTGCAGCGTGCAGGATCACCGGCGACTCACCGGTCGTCGGCGACGACCGGTCCGAGCCGGACCGCCACGCGATCCGGACTCGGCGGTGCACGATGAGCATTCCGTCGGATCCCTTCCCCTTCCTGGACCAACTCATCTCCCGGCTCACCGGGCCCGGCGGCGAGTTCGAGATCGTGATGGACGAGGTCCTCGGTACCTCGATGCCGGTCATGCGTAAACGGAACCGCGCGGTGGCGGATCTGCTGTCGCAGTCGCTCGTCTGGGGTGATCGCGAGTATCTCGTCACGGCCGACCGCCGCATCACCTTCGACGAGAACGCGAGGGAGTCCTATGCCCTCGCCGCCGCGCTGCGCGAGAGATACGGCGTGCGTGCGGGCGACCGGGTAGCCATCCTGTCGGCCAACAGACCCGAGTGGGTCACCGTGTTCTGGGCGACCCAGGCTCTCGGCGCCATCACGGTCGGGCTCAACGCATGGTGGGTGCAACCGGAACTGGAGTTCGGTATCCGCCATTCCCGCCCGCGCATCGTCTTCGTCGATGCTCCGCGTGTCGAGGCGGTCGCGAAGATCGCCCCGAGCGACACGGTGGTGCTGTCGGTCGAGACGGATCTGCCCGCACTGATCGCCGAGTTCGACGGCCGGCAGCCACCGCCCCCGCGAATCGACGAGGACGACCCGGCAGTCCTGTTGTACACCTCCGGTACGAGCGGGGACCCCAAGGGGGCGTTGCACTCTCAGCGCAATCTCTTGGCCGTCGTCGATTATCAGCGCTACACCGAAGCGATCCACACGATCTGGACAGGCGAAACGTACGACCGCTCGGCCCCGTCCGATGCCCGCTACCTGCTCACGTCATCGATGTTCCACATCACGAGCCTGCACAACACGATCGTGCCGCGGCTGGCGATGGGAAGCACCGTGATCATGAACCAGGGATGGTTCGACGTCCACCGTGTCCTGGAATTCATCGAACGCGAACAGGTGACGCACTGGCTGGCCGTGCCGTCGATGGCGGCACGCATGCTCGAAGACGAGGACCTCGACCGGTACGACCTGACGTCGCTGACACGGTTCACCCTGTCCTCGGAACCGTCCACACCGGAGTTCAAACAGCGCCTGCGCGAGCAACTCCCGTTCGGACGGCACGCGATGGTCGACAGCTACTCCATCACCGAATGCAGCACATCGATCGCGGTGGCCAGCGCACAGGAACTCGAGAAGCATCCGGGTACCGTCGGCGTCCCGATCATCACCGTCAGCCTCGAGATCCGCGATCAGTACGGCGAATGGCTGCCCGACGGGCACGTCGGCGAGGTATGCGTCCGCAGTCCATTCGTCATGATCGGGTACTGGGACGACGAGAAGGCCACCGCCGAGGCGATCACGCCGGACCGCTGGCTTCGGACCGGCGATTTCGGGGTCGTCGAGAAGGGCCGGCTCCGGCTGGTCGGCCGGCGTGCGGATCTGATCCATCAGAACGGCGAGAACATCTATCCCTCCGAGGTCGAACGAGTGCTTGCCCAGCATCCTGCCGTGCGCGAGTGCGTGGTGACGGGAGCACCGCACGCCGACTGGGGGCAGGAAGTCGTCGCGGTGGTCGTGCTCGTCGCGGGAACGACGGTGACCGAGGAGGATCTGACCAAGTTCGCCGCCGAGCACCTCGCCTATTTCAAGGTACCCACGCGGTGGCGCCTGACCCATGATTTGTTGCCCCGCAACTCCACCGGAAAGATCGTCCGTAAGGGCTGGCGCGGTACGCACGGTCCGGAAATGTGAACGCCCGGGCGGCTCCTGCTGCGGCGTGCGTAGTAGGAGCCACCCGGACGTCGGCGTCAGGGGATCAGCTCAGGCGTTCGAGCACCATCGCCATACCCTGACCACCACCGACACACATCGTCTCCACACCGAACTGCTTGTCCTGCTCACGCAGATTGTTCAGCAGCGTGTTCGTGATCCGCGCACCCGTCATACCGAACGGATGCCCCAGCGCGATCGCACCACCGGAGATATTGAGCTTGTCCTCATCGATCCCGAGTTCACGAGCCGACCCGAGCACCTGCACCGCGAACGCCTCGTTGATCTCGAACAGATCGATATCCGAGATTCCCATCCCCGCATTGGCCAGCGCCCGACGAGTCGCATCGATCGGACCCAGACCCATGATCTCCGGCGACAAGCCCGACACCCCGGTCGAGACGATCCGCGCCAGCGGCGTCAACCCGAGAGCCTTCGCCTTCGTGTCGGACATGATCACCAGCGCCGCCGCACCGTCGTTCAGCGGGCACGCATTACCTGCGGTGACCGTGCCGTCCGGCCGGAACACCGGCTCGAGCTGGCTGACCTTCTCGTACGTGGTGCCGGCGCGCGGGCCGTCGTCGGTGGAGACGACCGTGCCGTCGGCCAGCGTGACGGGCGTGATCTCCTTTGCGAAGAACCCCGACTTGATGGCTTCCTCGGCCCGGTTGTGCGAGCGGACGCCCCACCGGTCCTGGTCTTCGCGGGAAATCCCCGTGTAGGACGCG
>NZ_JBHWWX010000052.1:0-22977 GCF_042730335.1 Rhodococcus sp. NPDC060084 | reverse complement strand
ACCCCCCCCTTTTGGGCCACCACACGGCACTCCGGCTTCGGCGATGCCGAAGCGGTCGTCGACGGGGACCTCCGGCTCACCTTCACCGAGCTCACCGCCCGCATCCGCCGGGCCGCAGGAGCATTCGCCGCGGCCGGCATCGACAAGGGTGACCGGGTAGCGATCTGGGCCCCCAACTCCGCAGAATGGATCGTCGCGGCCTTCGGGCTGCTCGCGGCGGGCGGAATCCTCGTCCCCGTCAACACGCGCTACAAAGAGGATGAGGCCGGCGACATCATCCGCCGAAGCGGAGCGAAGGTCGTGCTCGTCCAGAACGGCTTCCTCGGTACCGAATTCCGGACGCCGGCAGGAGTGCCTACGTTCGATATGAGGTCGGGATTCCTGGAGAGCGGAAATCCCTTCGCCCGCAGGCTGAGCGGCAACGATATCGCCGACATCATGTACACCTCGGGAACCACCGGACGTCCCAAGGGCGTCATGATGAACCACACCCAGACTCTCCGGATGTTCTCGGAGTGGTGCGACCTCGCCGATCTCCGCAAGGGCGACAAATATATGGTCGTCAACCCCTTCTTCCACATGTTCGGCTACAAAGCCGGCCTGATCGCGTCGATGGTCCGGGGCGCCACCGTACTCCCGGTGCCCGTTCTCGATGTCGACAGAGTTCTCGAACTGGTCGAACGCGAACGGGTCACCGTACTTCCGGGCCCACCGACGCTCTACCAGTCCCTTCTGGCCGCACAGGGCACACGGGACCTCTCGTCGTTGCGTGCAGCGGTGACCGGGTCGGCAGACATCCCCGTCGATCTGATCCGGCGTATCAGCAACGAACTGCCGTTTCGAACCATCATGACCGGGTACGGGCTGAGCGAAGCCGGTACGGCCACCGCATCCCGGCCCGGCGACACTTTCGAACAAATCGCCACTACGGTCGGGATTCCTTGTGAGGGAATAGAAGTCCGCATTGCGGACGACGGAGAAGTGCTCATCCGTGGCTACAATGTCATGCAGGGCTATTTCGACGATCCGGAGGCAACCTCGGAAGCTGTCGACCTCGAAGGCTGGTTGCATACCGGAGATCTCGGGACGCTGGACGACGACGGCCGCCTGCGGATCGTCGGCCGAAAGAAAGACATGTTCATAGTCGGTGGCTTCAATGCATATCCCGCGGAAATCGAGGGGTTTCTGCTCGAACACCCGGCCGTCGACCAGGTCGCCGTGATCGGTATCCCGGATGAGCGCCTCGGACAGGTCGCAAAGGCATTCGTCGTGTCGGCGAATCCGGTACCGCCGGAGGAGTTGCTCGCCTGGAGCCGGGAGCGAATGGCCGGGTTCAAGGCCCCTCGGGCCATCGAGTATCTCGAAGCCCTGCCACTGAACGCGACAGGCAAAGTCATGAAGGACCAATTGCGTTGATGCGCAGTGCATCCACACCCCCACAATAGAAGGAGACGGCGCGATGACCGATGAAGCTGCACTACTCGCCTTCGCCGTAAAGTGGCGCCACTGGAACGGCGGGCCCGACGAAGACATCTTCGTCACCTTCGGGATATCCCCCGAGGACTATTTCCATCGGCTACGCAGGCTCCTGACCAAACACCGCTGGAACCGGCTCGACCCGCAGGTCCTCACGGACCTCGTCCGGATCTGCGACGACCGCCTCAGCACGATCGATATCCGGTCCGGCGACCGGGCGCGACCGCGTCGCGTGTCGTCGGAGCATCCCCTCAGTAAGCTCTCTGCCTGACAAGTCCCTCTGCCTGACAAGTTCCTCTGCTCGACGCACTCACCGTGCGGACGCTGTCCCCGGGCCGGTGACCGCGGAGCGCGACGAGGCATCGGCCGGCGACTGTGCCGCGATGCCGGGAACCGGGGTCTCCGTACCGCCGGGTTGCGCTCCGCGGATCGCCACGGTGGCGAGCGCCGCGAGAAGTGCCGCGGCGCCACCGATCAGCATGCCCACGAGGAATCCGTTCTCGGTGGGAATCGTGTTGCCTGCGAACATGATGCTCATCTGTGCCAGGACAACTCCTGCGACCGCTGCGGATACCGTACTGCCCAGCGAACGCAGCAACGTGTTGACGCTGTTCGCGGACGAGACCTCCGTCAGCGGCACCGCTCCCATGAGCAGAGTCGGAATTGCACCGTAGGCCAGCCCGATTCCCGCAGCGATGCAACAGGTGATCACCAGCAGTCCCCAGGTCGATCCCATCATGAACAGCGACGAACCGTATGCCGCGGCCATCATCAGGCAACCGGTGCAGAGCGTCGTCCGGGGACCACGCGCGGTCGTGAGGCGTGCGCCCGGTGGTGAGATCACCATCATCAGCAGGCCGGCGGGCGCACACCAGAGTCCCATGACGATCATCGATTGCCCCAGGCCGTATCCCGTGGACTCGGGCAGCACCCGGATCTGAGGGACGAGCAAGGCCTGGAAGTACATCGAGAAGCCGATCAGGATGGTGACGATATTGGTCACGAGCACCCGGTTGCCCATCGCCACCCGGAGGTCCACCAGAGGACTGTCGGCTCGAAGCTCCCAACGTCCCCAGCCGAGAAGCACCACGATGGACACCGCGAGCAGCGTCAAGGTCAGTCCCGCGGTCCATCCCCAGTCACCGCCTTTGGACACCGCGAGCAACAGGCATACCAGTGCCACCGACAGACCGAACGCGCCGAATCCGTCGAACTTGCCCCTGTGCTCGTTCGCCGGTGTGTCCCGTACGACCCATGCGATGAGGATCGCCATCACCACGCTGAGGATTCCGACTCCCCAGAACAACATTCGCCAGCTCGTGGTCTGCGCGACGATTGCGGCGACCGGAAGTCCGAGTGCTCCGCCGATGCCCAGCGACGAACTCATCAGTGCGATCGCCGATCCCAGGCGCTCGGGAGAGACCAGCGAGCGCAGTGCGCTGATACCGAGCGGAACGATGCCGAATCCTGCGCCCTGCAGTGCGCGTCCGACGAGCATGGGTTCCAGGCTCGACGACATCGCACACAGGAACGACCCGAGGATCAGCGGCACCGTGCACAGCAGCAGGATCCGTCGTGCGCCGTACATGTCGCCCAGCCGGCCGGTCACGGGGGTGGCGACCGCTCCGGACAACAAGGTCACCGTGACGACCCAGGACGCATTCGCGGGACTTGTTCCGAGTAGTTCCGGCAAGTCGACGAGGAGCGGAATCACCAACGTGGACATCAGCGTGGTGACGATTCCGGCAAAGACCAGCACCCAGATGGTCGGACCGGTCCGGACGGCCGGCACTACGGCATTCACAGGCGCCCGGTGCTCCGGGAACCACCGTCACCCATCGGCGTTCACCAGTTCGGTGTCGCCCGTTTCGGTGTCGCCCCTTTCGGTGTCCCCCGTTTCGATCTCCACGGCTTCCGTCTCGGCAGGTTCGGACTCCACCGTCTCGAAAAGGTTCTTCCGTCCCGTGACCGACGGCAACGGGAAGTGGCACGCCGCAAACTGTCCCGGCCGTACCTCCCGCATCTCGGGTTCTTCCTCGGCGCAACGATCCTGGGCCTTCGGGCAGCGGGTCCTGAACCGGCATCCCGTCGGAGGCGCAAGGGGCGACGGTACGTCGCCCGCCAGAGCCGGCCCTGCAAACGCTTTCTCGGGATCGGTCAGGGGAACCGAATCGAGTAGGGCGCGCGTGTACGGATGAGCGGGATCATCGTAGATCTCGATCGAATCACCGAATTCACACACCTTGCCGAGGTACATGACCATCACGTTGTCGCTGACGGTGCGTACCACCCCGAGATCGTGGGCGATGAACACCACCGTCAGAGCGAACTTCGTCTTCAGTTCCTCGATGAGGTTGAGGATCTGCGCTTGCACCGAAACGTCCAGGGCCGACACAGGTTCATCGCAAATGAGGAGCCTCGGCTCGAGCGCGAGCGCCCGCGCGATCGCCACGCGCTGCGCCTGTCCCCCGGACAACTGCCGTGGGAGCACGTTCGCGAATCGGTCGCCCGGGAGACCGACCTGCTCGAGAACCGACGCCGAGGCCTTCTCGCGTGACTCGGACGACGCGCCCGCAATGGTCATCCCCTCGACCACGATGTCCTTGACGGCGCGGCGGGGATTGAGCGAGGACACCGGGTCCTGGAAGATCATCTGCATATCCCGGCGGAGCGAACGCATGTGCTTTTCGCTCGCACCCTCGATCCACTCTTCTCCGAAGCGGATTCGCCCCGACGTCACCCGGTCGAGCCGGAGGACGGCGCGGCCGGTCGTCGACTTGCCGCATCCCGATTCGCCGACGATTCCCAGCGTCTCGCCGGCCAGTACGTCGAAGCTGATCTTCGACACCGCCTGTACGGTGCCGGCATCCGTCGGGTACTCCACCACGAGATCCTGAACACTGAGCAGGGCCTCTTCGCCCCGCAGATGAGCGGTACCACTACCCGCCATGCGATTCACCTCCGGATACAGCGCCGACCGCCGGAACGACGGGACGCAGACATGCGACCTCATGGTCGATACCGACCGATTCGAGACCGATCGGCGCGACGGTGCACTCGTCCGCAACATGGGTGCAGCGCGGCGCGAATCGGCACCCCTGAGGCGGATCGGTGGGATCGGGCAGCGACCCCTCGATCAGGCGCAGCGGTGCGTGCCGCTCGTGATCGATCGTCGGTGTCGCCCCCAGGAGCGCGTGGGTGTAGCGATGCATCGGCGCATCGAACACCTCTCGGGTGGATCCCACCTCCGCGAGCCGTCCCGCGTACATCACCGCCACGCGGTCCGTGCGACCGGCGACGACGGCGAGGTCGTGGCTGATGAGCATCATCGACATGTCCCGGTCGCGTTGGACGCGGCGGAGCAGGTCCAGGATCTGCCGTTGCACGGTGACGTCGAGGGCGGTGGTCGGCTCGTCCGCGATGAGCAGATCCGGTTCACATGCCAGCGCGATCGCGAGCATCACGCGCTGGCGCATACCGCCGGACATCTCGTGGGGATAGTTGCCCAGCCGTCGTTCGGGGTCCGGAACGCCTACTTCTTCGAGAAGCTTCAACGCTCGGGTCCGCGCTTCGGACCGGCTCACCCCGAGATGCCGCCGCATCCCCTCGGTGAGCTGACGCTCGACCTTGACCACCGGGTTGAGCGAACGCCCCGGGTCCTGGAAAACCATGGCGATCTGGTTTCCCCAGATCTCCAGCTTCTCCTTCTTCGTCAGGGACAGCAGGTCACGGCCCCTGAACGTCACGTGGCCGGATCGACCCGAACGCGGAGGCATGAGCCCCATGATCGCGCGGGCCATCACCGATTTGCCGGAGCCGGACTCGCCGACGATACCCAGCGCCTGTCCGGAATCCAGGTCGAGCGACACGTCGTCCACTGCACGGACGGTGCCACGCGGCGTACCGATGTAGGCACGTAGATTTCTCACTTCGAGAAGCGGCTGAGCATTCACGGCGAGCCGGCCCTTTCCTCGTGTCGGCTAGTTACTGATCCAGAACTCTTCGGGAAGAGGAGACCCGAGTGTGTAAATCTGTGCGCCGTGCAGGTTCTTGCCGAAGGTCACCGACGGCAACGCCCGGACGTACCAGAGACCCACCACCGTGTCGGCGATGATCTGCTGTGCCTCGTCGTACGCCGCTTTGCGCTCCTCGGCGGTCTGGCCGAACCGGCCCCGCTCGAGCGCGGCGTCGAGTTCCGGATTGTTCACGCCCATGAAGTTTCCGCTCGACTGCGAGTCGAACGCCATGGTCAGCGCGTAATCCGGATCCTGGGTGATCGTGGACGAGACGAGCATGTCGAAGTCGCGGGCACCCGCACGTGCTGTCACCGCGGGGAAATCGGCTACCTCGACCTTCATCTCCACATTCTGGAATGCACTGAGCTGAGCCTGGATTGCCTCACCCAGCACGCGACTCTCGCTTGTCGGGTAGGACAGGAAGGTGAACGACACCGGCTTGCCCTCCGCGGCGAGCTCATCGAAGAGACGCTGTGCCTCGGCGGCATCCGTCGTGCTCAAGGGGATATCGGCGTAGTACGGGGAATCCTCGGGGAACAAGGTCTTCGGCACTTCGCCCTCACCGTTGTAGACCACGGTGTTCACGGCGTCGAGATCGACAGCGAGCGACACGGCACGTCGTGCCCGGGCGTCGTCGAACGGTGCGCGGCGTTGATTCATACCGGCGAACTGGCCACCACCGGTCGACGCGACAAGGTACTGCAGGCCGGCGGCCTCGGCCTTGTTGATGTTGGTCCAGCTCGTCTCCGTGGTGAGGTCGGCCCCACCGGTGGTCATCGCGTTGGAACGCTGGTTGGCGTCGGCCACGGTGCGAATCACAAGCTTGTCGAGATAGGGCTTCGGTGCGTCCCAGTACCCGGCGTTCTTCTCGAGCTCGATCGAGTCCTGACGCGTCCAGCTCACGAGCGTGAAAGGTCCTGCTCCGACGGGATTCTCGTCGAATGCCGCAGCGCCCTTCTCGAGTGCGGCCGGGGATGCGATCCAGTTGAGTGCGCCGGCAACGAGCGCCTGGCCGAACTGGGGGTTCGGCTCGACCATCGTCACACGCATCGTCGTCGGGTCGACCACCTCGGTCGATTCGATCTGCACAGCCTGCCGGATCGTTGTGGATCCCAGTGCGGGGTCCTTGAGCCGGTCCCAATTGAACTTCACGGCCGCGGCGTCGAGCGGGCTACCGTCGCTGAACGCGAGGTCGGGCCGCAACGCCAGCGTGAAGGTCTTTCCGCCGTCGGCAGTCGAGAAGTCGGTCGCCATCTTGTACTCGAGTTCGAGCGTGTCGTTGGCCGTGACCATCAACGTGCCGTAGAGGGCATTGCCGAGAGTGGGCTGGTGGGCCCAGGTGTTGGACAGCGCCGCGGGGTCGAGCGAGCGCGGTTCACCCATCTGCAGGATGCGTCCGGTACCACCGGCTACGGGGTCGCCCGCGTCCACGGTGCTCTGGGCGGCGTTGGAAGCGGAAGCGGAATCGCCGCTCCCACATGCCCCCAGCACCAGTGCGGCAGAGCATGCGGCCGCGAACGCGGCCACCAGACGTCTGTGTCGTATCATTCTCGACCTCTCATGTGGAAAATGTTCGAATACAACCGGTTCGAGGCCAACTCAGTCGTGCAGCGTCCGGTCGTACTTGGTGCGGAGGTGGTCGCCTACCTGATTGAGAGCGAACACCGTGAAGAAGATGACAAGGGCTGGCACGAACACCAGGTGCGGGGACGTCGCGATGGCGTCCTTACCGTCGTTGATCATGCCGCCCCAACTGGGCTGGGGTGGTGGAATGCCCAGCCCGAGGAAGCTCAGAGAACCCTCGGCGACGATCAGGGCAGCGATCACGATCGGCATGTACGACGCCAGCGGGGCGAGAACGTTCGGCATGATCTCTCGAAAGAGAATGCGCCCGTTCCCCGCACCCATGTTCTTTGCCGCTCTGACGAATTCGCGTGAGGACCACGCCAGGGTGTTGGCCCGGGACAACCGGATGAACGACGGAATCGCCAGCAAGCCGAGCCCGAAGAGCATCGTCTGGACGCTCGGAGTCAGGATCGACGCCAGGGCGAGAAGCAGGATGAGCGGCGGAAACGCGAGCATGGCGTCGGCGACGAGCGAGATCACGGCGTCGACACGCTTGCCGAAGTATCCCGCGATCATCCCGAACAGCGAGCCGACGACGAAGCCGACTGTGCCGGCGACGGCACCGATCACGAGCGACACCTGGGCGCCGTAGACGACACGCGAGAGCAGGGACCGTCCGAGCGTGTCGGTTCCGAGGAGCGTGTCCAGCGAACCGAAGCCGGGTGGCGTGCGGGGCGGACCGATCGGGATGTTGTACGGAGCGAGGGGCAGGAGCCCGGCGAAGACCGCCGCACCGATGATGATCACCAGCCACGCGATCGACAGGTACACCAGAATCGACCGGGTCTTCTTGACCGCGGGTACATCCGGAAGTTTCGTGGCTACCTCGTCGACGGGGCGCCCGTCGTCCTTCTTCTCCAACGCGACCTGGGTCATGCTCCGACCACCTTCCTGACCCGCGGGTCGATCACTTGGTAGCTGAGATCGACAAGGGTGTTGATTCCCACGTAGACGACCGCGATGAACACCACGATGCCCTGGACCATGATCACGTCACGCGACGTGATGGACGACGCAACGAGTTGCCCCAGACCCGGGAGCCCGAACAATGTTTCGACGATGACCGTGCCTCCGATGAGGCGGCCGAGGTTGATGCCCGCGACGGTGATCAGCGAGAAGGACGAGGGGCGCAGCGCGTGCCGGAACATCACGTACCAGGACGGCATTCCCTTGGCCCGGGCCGCGGCGACGAAATCCTCACGCAGCGTGCCGATGAGATCGGTGCGGAGCAGACGGTGGAATGCCGCGATCTCCGTGAGCGCGATCGCCAGCGCCGGCAGCAGAGCGCCACGCAGGTTCTCACCGAGTCCTTCCTCGATCCGGGACCATCCCATCACCGGGAAGATGTTGAGCTGAATCGCGAGGAAGTAGATCAATACCGGGCCGGCGATGAAGGCCGGCACCGACAGGAAGACCGCCGACAGCGCGTTCATCCCGCGGTCCACCTTGCTACCCGGGCGCGACGCCGAAACCACGCCCATGACGAGCGCGACGAGGAGAGCGATGATCAAGCCCATAGCGGCGAGTTGCAGCGTCACCGGAAGTCGCTCACCGATGGCCTCGCTGACCGATTGCCCTGTCAGCGGCGATGTTCCGAGATCACCGCGCACCGCATCGGCGAGCCATCCCGTGTACTGCGCCCAGAACGGCTGGTCGAGGCCGAGCTTGGCGTCCATCGCGGCGACAGCCTCGGGTGTTGCATTCTCGCCCAGGATGACCTGTGCGACAGATCCCGGAGCAAGACCGAGCAGCGCGACAACCGCGATCGTCACCAGAAGGACGACCAGCAGGCTGCGGCCCACTTTCTTCGAAATCGTGAGAATCATCCACACTCAACTTTCATCGTGCTGCCGGAGCCGTGGGACGCGGCGACACAGAACAAGACCCACCCGAGCACTCCATGTGATGACCCACACATTAAGTCTTGTTTGTGAGCACGGCAATACGGATTCACTAGAAAGGTGAATGGTGTGCAAAGAATACAGAACGGCAATCTTGCAGTGCTGCAACATATTCGGCCGACACACGTCGAAGCGAGACAGTCGTGCAACGTCGAACAGCCCACACCCACGTGGCGTGGGCGCGGGCTGTCCGGGTGGCAGAGATTATCGAGTTGCGGGCCCCTCCAGAATCGTCACGGCGGCAACCGCTGTCGGACCTCCGACATTGTGCGCAAGTCCGATTCGCGCTCCATCGACCTGATTGACGGCCTGTCCCCGTAGTTGCTCGAAGAGTTCGACACACTGCGCCACCCCCGACGCGCCGGGTGGGTGACCCTTCGTATTGAGACCCCCACTGGGGTTCACGGGAAGGGAACCGCCGATATCGGTGGCCCCGGACTCCAGCAACTTGAACGCTTCGAATTTCTCCGCGAAACCGAGATCCTCGTAACTGATGAGTTCGATGCCGGTGAAGTAGTCGTGGACCTCCGCGACGTCCACGTCCGCCGGACCGAGCCCCGCCGCGGCGAACGCCTGCTTCGCGGCACGCCGAGTCGCCGGCAGCGTGGTGAGATCCCCTTTGTGCTGGTGCATCACGGAGTCGAGGCCGAGTCCGGTACCGCGGATCCACACAGGACGGTCCGTGAAGCGATCGACCACGTCGTCCGCGACGAGGATGAGCGCGGCGGCACCGTCGCTCTGAGGCGCGCAGTCGTAGACCCCGAACGGCGTGACCGTGGTGTCCGCGGCGAGCACTTCTTCCACCGTCAGTTCGAAACGCCGGCAGGCCTTCGGATTGGTCATTCCGTTGCGATGGTTCTTCACGGCCACCATCGCCATGTGCTCACGGGTGGCAGGGGACTCGTACAGGTAGCGCCGGACGTGGAGTGCGAAGCCCGCTTGGGCGAGACCGAGGGGGTAGTCCCACGCCATGTCCCGGGTCATCGCCTCCCATTCCCACAACATGCCCTTCGACGCCGTCTCCCGGATCTTGTCGGCACCCATGACGAGGGCGATGTCGTACGCTCCCGAGGCGATCCCGAACATCGCGTTGCGGATCGTGTCGTGCCCGGTGGCACAGGAATTCTCGACGCGCGTGACCGGCAGTTCCGGCAACCCGAGCGTGTCCGCCAGGATGCCGGACGGAAATCCGTCCGTGGTGCCCATCGAGCCGAACCACGCGGCCTGCAGGTCGGACTTGTCGATCCCCTTGTCGACGCTCGCGGCGCATTCGGAGTACGCCATCGGGAGCAGATCCCGCATACCCAGCGCAAAGTGCTCGGCGAACGGGGTCATTCCTGCGCCGACGATTGCGACGTTTCTCATGCCGCCTCCTCCGCATCCGTACCGACATCGTCGGGCTCGAACGCATAGCCGTAATCCGGGACGCCCGACCGCACAGCGACCCGGCGCAACACCAGCCTGCCGCGGTCACCGATGTCGGCCGTGCCGGCTTCGGCTCCGGTAACCCGCACCAGCGCGCGGACTCCGACGTCGTCGAGTTCGACGACGACCAGCGAATAGGGCGTACTCAGGCCCGGAACCGGGATGTGCACGGTGACCTCGGTGTACACCGTCCCGGTCCGGGGAAGATCGACGAGTAGATACCCGGTGTTCAGCGTTCCGTCGGCGTCGACGCGGTAGCGGGGCGGAAAGTCGAGAGTCTCACTGTCCGCGAAACGACCTGCCTCCCAGCGGACTTTCGCCTCGAATGCTCGTTCGTACGCGGCCAGGGAGATCGGAATCTCCCCTTCGGCGGTACTGATGGAGGCCGGTCTCGGCCGAGGCGGCCGTTCCCGCCGGTTCACCTGTACCGCCCCGTCGGCGACCGTCAGCCCCGACAGGCTTGCCTGCTCCACGCCGACCAGTGGCCCGGTGATGCCGGCTTCGGCCATGGCCGCGAGGGCGAACAGACCCGAACTCGCCCCTGTGGTGGGCAGGTCCAGCCTCCGCGTCGCCGCGAGACGGCCGGTTTCCGACGACGTCACCCCGGCCACGATCGCGGGGGACTCCACCCACGCCGTCGACAGCGAGGCGAGGTAGCCGCGCTTCGCGAGCAGCCGCGGATCGCCGTAGTCGTGGATGTCGCCGGACGCACTCCGTGTCCGCACCGGCAGGCTGCGCGAGACCCGTGCAGCCGTGCGAACCTGCAGACCGCGATCGGACGTCAGTACCGCTGCGGCCCCGGCAGGTTCGATATCGACGCCGATCACGAGCGTGCGGGGGCGAGCCGATCCCAGAGCGTCGAGTGCGGCCGGTGCGCCACCGAGACGCTCGGTCACCTCGAGCTCGGGGTCGAGTCCGAGCCCCGCGAGCAGGACCGCCGCATTGCTGCTCTCCATCAGCGGCAGGTCCCGGCTCACGACGACCACGTACTCGGCGGATCCGCCCGCTTCGAGTGCGGCACGACCGGCCTCGACGGCGAGGGTGACGGCATCCTCGTCGTCACCGGCGACCCTGCTGTCCGACGATCCCCAGCAGGGCAGATACGTTCCGATCGAAGCGATGTAGGGCATGATCCCTCCTTGCGAACTAGGTGACTGCGCCCGCGGTCTTGAGTTCGATGATGCGTTCCCAGTCCAGCCCGAGTTCGAGGAGAATCTCCTCGGTCTGGGCAGCGAACTCGGGCGCCGGGCCACTTTCGGGAGCGGCGACGTCGAACTGCACGGGATTGGATACGAGTTCGAGTTCCCCTGCCTTGATGAGGTACTCGTTCGCCCGGACCTGGGGGTCGCTCACCACCTGGAGCGAGTCCTGGATCGGCGCCCACGGCCCCGAAAGGGTGCCGAAACGCTGAGTCCAGTCGCTGAGCGGCTTGCTGCCGATGACCTCACGGAGGATCGCGACCGCCTCGGCGGTGTTCTCACCGATCGCCTCCGCATTCGCGAAGCGCGGATCGTCGATCAGGTCCGGCCGGTCGATGTGCCGGCACACGTCGGCCCAGAAGCGACCGGGCTGGAGCATCACGAACGACACGTACCGGCCGTCGGCCGTCCCGTACACACCGGACAACGGGTTACGCGGTGATCCGTGCCCGCCGGCCTTCGGCGCCTCCATGTGCACGCCGAGGTGCGCCGACAGCGCGATCGTGTGGCCCATGGCCCACACGCCGCTGCTCAGGAGCGAGACGTCGACCACGGACGGCTCACCCGTTCGTTCACGCTTGAACAGCGCTGCGGCGATCCCACCGGCGAGGTTGGTGCCGGAGATGGTGTCGCCGAACGCGGGTCCGGGAGGAGCGATCATCCCTTCCGTTCCGGCCGGGGTGAGGGTCGCGGCGACACCGGCGCGGGCCCAGAAGGCCGTCATGTCGTAGCCACCCTTGTCGGATTCGATACCGCGAGGCCCGAGTGCGCTGCCGCGCGCGTAGACGATCTTCGGGTTCACCGCACGGATGTCGTCGACATCGATGCTCAGCTTGGTACGTACCCTCGGCAGGAAACTCGTGAGGAAGACGTCGGCGCCGCGTACGAGGTCGAGCAGCACTTCGCGGCCTTCGGGAATCGAGATGTCCAGTCCGAGACTGCGCTTGCCTCGATTGGCGTGCTCGACGTTCGGGTTCGGGTCGCCCTCGACGCGCATGGTGCCGGTCTGACGGAGGCCGCGCTGCGGGTCGCCGGTGACCGCATGCTCGATCTTGATGACGTCGGCGCCCCATTCGGCGAGCACCGCGCCCGCCGAGGGGACGAAGCCGTACATCGCGACCTCGACGACACGCACTCCTTCGAGCGGCCTCACTTGACCACCACCGAGAATGCCTTCAGCTGCTGGAACTCGGCCAGGCCCGCGGCGCCCATCTCGCGACCGATACCGGACTGCTTGTAACCGCCGAACGGGACGTCGGGGCTGAAGTAGTTGCCGCCGTTGACACTGAAGGTGCCGGTCCGGATGCGACGCCCGATGGCGATGCCTCGCTCGTCGTCCGCGCTGAGCACGCCACCCGAGAGCCCGTACTTGGAGTTGTTGGCGATCTCGACGGCGTGGTCGTCGTCGTCGAACGGGATGACGGCCAGGACCGGTCCGAAGACCTCTTCCTGCGCGATCTCGCTGTCGGGGTCCACGTTTGCGAGCAGGGTCGGCTTGTAGAACCAGCCCGGATCCACCTTCTCGCCGCCGGTGACGAGGGTCGCGCCCTCGTCGACGGCGCGCTTGACCATGGCGTCGATCTTTTCGCGCTGCTTCTCGCTGATGACCGGGCCCATGTAGATCTTCGGGTCCGACGGATCACCGAACGGCACGTGCTGCATGACACCGGCGACGTGCGCGACGATCTCGTCGTGCTTCGACCGCGGCACGAGCAGGCGAGTGGTGAGGGCACAGCCCTGGCCCGCGTGCGAGCAGATGCTGAAGGCCGCGAACTGGGCGGCGGTGGCGACGTCCGCGTCGTCGAGCACGATGAGTGCCGATTTGCCGCCGAGTTCGAGGAAGACCCGCTTGAGGGAGTCGGCTGCCGCCGCCATGATCTTCTTGCCGACCGGCGTCGAGCCGGTGAAGGTGACCACGTCGACGTCCGGGTGGGTGGTCATCAGTTCGCCGGGAGCGATCTGCGACGACGACAGGATGTTCACCACGCCCGCGGGGATGTCGGTGTGGTTGGCGATGACCTCGGCGAGTGCCTGCGTGACGAGCGGGGTGTCCGGTGCGCCCTTGAGCACCACCGTGCAGCCTGCGGCGAGCGCGGCCGGCAGCTTCGCCATCGCCAGCTGTGTCGGGTAGTTGTAGGCGACGATCGCCGCGACGACGCCGGCGGCTTCCTTCTCGACCCAGCGACGGTGGGGCTGTCCGCGGAACTCGACCTCACCGAGTTCTTCCGTGAACGGTGTGTTCCGGAGGAGTTCGGCGTAGTACTTGACGATCTCGATCGGGGCATCGAGCTGGTTGCCGTGGGTCAGGATGCGCGGCGCACCCACCTCCGCGATGGTCAGCTCGCGCAGCTCCTCGACGTTGTCGCGCAGGGCTTGGTAGAGCTGGTCGAGGCACTTGGCGCGGAATTCGACGTCGGTCGACCACGTGGTCGTGTCGAACGCACGACGTGCCGCCTTGATCGCGGCTTCCGCTTCCTCCACCCCGGCGTCGGGAGCGTGGCCGACGATGTCGCCGGTCGCAGGGTTGTAGGACGCGAACGTGCGATCGGTGGTGACCAGCTCGCCGTCGATGAGCAGGCGCTTCGTCACACCGTTCGAGGTTGCGCCGTCGGCCACAGCGGTCGACCCGTTGTCCTGCACTGACATTCCGTCTCCTCACATGGATGAAAACATCATTCTCTTCAATGAGAATTATTCGCTCTGTTAGGGAGAACTCTAGCAACCGGCCAGCCGCGAAGATAGACCGAAAGTGATTTGCGCCACGAGCCCCACCTCGGATTCGCTGTCGTGGCGGCGTTCCTCGGGTCTTGCGACCTGCAATTGCGCGAGAGTATGGTTCTCGCATCCGGAAGGGAGATTCTTGTGATTCAGACTACAGCCCTCAGTCCGTCGTTGGGCGTAGAAGTGACCGGCTTGGACAGCCTCGACGACGACACCGTCGTTGCGCAGCTGCTCGAAGCACTCAAGTGGAGGGGCGTCCTGCTGGTCCGGGGGCTGAACCTCGACGACGACGCCCAGCTGGCCTTCAGCCGCAAGCTCGGCAAGGTCGTGACACCGGCACCGGGACAGGAGATCTTCACCGTCTCGCTGGACCCGGCCAAGACTCCGTCGGCCGAGTACCTCAAGGGCACGTTCCACTGGCACATCGACGACACCACCAACGAGGTGCCCGCCAAAGCCACCACCCTCACGGCCCGGCACGTGGCGATGGTCGGCGGTGGCACCGAATTCGCCAGCACGTACGCGGCCTACGAGAATCTCCCCGAGCAGGAGAAGAAGCGCTACGAGGGGTTGCGCGTCGTGCACAGCTTCGAAGCCGCTCAGCGTCTCGTCCATCCGGACCCGCCGGAAGAGATGGTCGCCCGGTGGCGCGCACTGAAACCCCACGAGTCCTCACTCGTGTGGGAACGTCGCGACGGCCGGCGGTCGCTGGTCATCGGAGCCACCGCCGATCACATCGTCGGGATGCGCCCCGAAGAAAGCCGCGAACTCCTCGACGAACTGCTCGCGTGGACGACGCAGGAACGCTTCTGCTATTCGCACGAATGGGCCGTCGGTGACCTCGTGGTGTGGGACAACACCGGAATGCTGCACCGCGCCCTTCCCTACGATCCGTCGTCCGAGCGCCTGATGCGCCGCACCACCATCGTCGGGGACGAGGCATGGGCATGAGGACAGCCGTCGTCACCGGAGGCAGTTCCGGAATCGGGCGCGCCATCGCCGAACGCTTGCGCAAGGACGGCCATCGGGTCGCCGTACTCGATCTCAACCCCACCGGGGACGAGTTCGAGTACAAGGTCGACGTGTCCGACCGTGAGCAGGTCGAGGCCGCGTTCGCCGAGATCCGCGCGGAACTCGGACCCGTCACGATCCTCGTCAACGGCGCGGGACTCGAGCTGTACAAGCGCTTTCAGAACATCGACTACGACACCTGGCAGAAGGTCGTCGCGGTGAATCTCGGAGGCGTGTTCCACTGCGTCCAGGCCGCGTTGCCCGACATGATCGAGGCCGGATGGGGACGCATCGTCAACATCTCGTCGTCGAGCGCGCAGTCGGGCCAGCAGTTCATGTCCGCCTACGTCTCGTCCAAGGCAGCGGTCAACGGCCTCACGAAATCCCTCGCGCTCGAATACGGGCCCAGCGGCATCACCGTCAATGCCGTACCGCCGGGCTTCGTGGACACTCCGATGCTGCGCCGCTCCGAGGAGAAGGGGCTGCTCGGCGGAACCATCGAAGACCACATCCAGCGCACACCGGTCCGGCGGGCAGGACGCCCCGAGGACATCGCCGCCGCATGTTCCTTCCTGATCTCGGAAGAGGCCGGCTACATCACCGGGCAGATCCTCGGGGTCAACGGCGGACGCAACACCTAGAACACCCACTCCGGCCCCTCGAGGTGCCGGTTCCGCTCGGCCGGAACCCTCCCGGCCGATACCCCTCCGAAAGGATTCTCCCGTGGGACGTGTTGAAGGCAAGGTCGCGTTTATCACCGGCGCAGCTCGTGGTCAAGGCCGTAGTCACGCAGTCAAACTCGCATCCGAAGGCGCCGACATCATCGCTGTCGACATCTGCCGGAACATCGATTCGATGGGGTACGCCATGGCGACCCCGGAAGATCTCGAAGAGACCGTCCGGCTCGTCGAGAAGGAAGGCCGGCGCATCGTCGCCGTCCAGGCCGACGTGCGTGAGGCCGCGCAGGTGAAAGCCGCCCTGGAGCAGGGGCTGGCCGAGTTCGGCAAGGTCGACATCGTCGTCGCGCAGGCCGGTGTCGCCGGTATGAAGGGCGAGCCGCAGACCCAGGCGTGGGCCGATGTCGTCGACACCAACCTGGTCGGCACGCTCAACGCGATCCACGCCGCGCTTCCGCATCTCGCCGAGGGTGGCTCGATCATCGCCACCGGTTCCACTGCCGCCCTGATGGACGTGTCCAAGGTCGACGTACCGGGCAAGGACCTCGGCGGCGTCGCCTACGTCTTCTCCAAGCGTGCCATCGCCCAGCTGGTTCACGAACTGGCGACCCATCTGGCACCCCGCAAGATCCGCGTCAACGCGCTGCATCCCACGAACTGCAACACCGAGATGCTGCAGAGCGAGCCCATGTACCGGTCGTTCCGCCCGGACCTCGAGCACCCGACCCGCGCGGACGCCGAGCCTGTGTTCGGTGTCCAGCAGGCCATGCCGATTCCGTACATCGAGCCCGAGGACTCCAGCAACATGGTGCTCTTCCTCGCGTCCGACGAGTCGCGCTACGTCACGGGCATGCAGATGCGCGTCGACGGTGGCGGGTACCTGAAGTGGTACGACTTCCACATCTGACCGTCACAGTGCGCGGGACTTTCCCCGGTGGTCGTGGGAATATCCGGGCGCCAACCAATTTCAACCGCAACCGGGAGGAAATATCGTGAAGGTGAAGGTCGATCCCGAGCGCTGCCAAGGGCACACCCTGTGCGCCATGGCGGCACCGGAGGTATTCGAACTGAGCGAAATCGACGGTCACGCCACAGCCGTCGTCGAGGAAGTGCCCGCCCACCTCGAGGAGAACGTGCGGGAAGCCGCGCGGTCGTGCCCCGAGCAGGCCATCCAGATCTCCTGACCATCAACGTTTCGAACAGTCCGTCCATCGAAGCGTCAGAGAGGAAACCATGAGTGTCGACGACGTCGTTGCCGACAATTCCCACCGGACCCCGGTCTTCAATTTCGACCGGCACGCCGCCGACTACCGCGAGAACTTCCTGCCGATCACGGAGGAAATGCAGTCGAAGTGCCCCATGGCATGGTCGGACACCCACGGAGGCCACTGGGTCGCCGCGGGTAGCGACGAGGTGTTCAACATCGTCCGTTCACCCAATGTCTCGAACGACCACGACATCAAGGGCGTTCGTCGCGGGTACAAGGGCATCATGATCCCGACCGCCGAGCGCGCCTCCGGCGTGCGCGGCGGAATTCTCGAAATGGACGACCCGGAGCACCGCGAATTCCGGGCACTCCTCAACCCGTATCTCTCCCCTGCTGCGATCCAGAAGTGGATCCCGATCATCGACGAGGTCGTGCAGGCCGCCCTCGACGAGAAGATCGAGAGCGGCCGAATCGATTTCGTCGACGACCTCGCGAACGTCGTGCCGGCCGTCATCACGCTGGCGATGCTCGGCATCCCGATCAAGAAGTGGGAGGTCTACTGCGAGCCGGTCCACGCGGCCATCTACACCCCGCCGGATTCCCCCGACATCGCACGCATCGGTGAGCTTCACCGCAACATGGGTATCGACCTGCTCACCAACCTGTTCGAGATCCGGGAGAAGCCTCGCCCGGGCCTGATCAACGCGATCGCCGACGTCGAGGTGCTCGGCGAGAAGCCCGACGACATGGAGTTGCTGGGCATCCTCAGCCTGCTCATCGGCGGCGGCTTCGACACCACCACCGCGCTGACCGCGCACGCACTCGAATGGCTCGGGGAGAACCCCACCGAGCGCACGCGTCTCAGCGACGAACGCGACGCCCTGCTCGACAGCGCCACCGAGGAGTTCCTGCGCTACTTCTCTCCGACGCCCGGTGACGGACGCACCTTCTCTGCGGACTGCGAGTTCAGCGGCGCGCAGGTCAAGGAAGGCGAACGTGTCTGGCTGTCGTGGGCGATGGCCAACCGCGATCCGGCCCTGTTCGACGAGCCCAACTCGGTGGACATCGAGCGTAAGGGCAACCGGCACTTCAGTTTCGGACTGGGTGTGCACCGCTGCATCGGGTCGAACCTGGCACGGACGGTGTTCAAGCGGATGTTGATCGCCGTGTTCGATCGCATGCCGGATTACACATGCGATGCGGAGAACACGGTTCACTACGACTCGATCGGAGTCATCCAGGGCATGCGGCATCTGCCCGCAACGTTCACGCCGGGCAAGCGGATCGGCCCCGGCCTCGACGCGACCCTGGAAAAGTTGCAGGTCCTGATCGATGAACAGGAACTCGCAGCACCCATCACGGCAAAAAAGTAAGGATGCTCGGGTAAGTGGCTGACACAGCGGTGGTCGATCAGGAATCAGGGAACGCAGGGACACAGGACACGCCGGCGAAAGCGTCCGGACGTCCCCTCCCCCAGCTGACCCTGGAAAACAAGTTCTTCTGGAAATCAGGCGCGGACGGCCTGCTGCGGATACAGGAATGCGAGTCGTGCTCGGCTCTCATCCATCCTCCTCAGCCGATCTGCCGCTACTGCCGGGGGAAACAGATGGGGGTGCGCGTCGTCTCGGGTTACGCCACCCTCATCGGATTCACGGTCAACCACCGCTTCGGTCTGCCCGGGCTCCCTACGCCGTTCGTCATCGCGCAGGTCGCACTCGAGGAAGACCCCCGGGTGCGGCTCACGACCAACACGGTGGAATGCGATGCCGAGCAACTCGAGCTCGGCATGCGCATGGAAGTCGTGTTCGAAGCCGACGGCGACGTCTGGCTTCCGTTCTTCCGCCCGGTAGCGGAGCAGGGTCCCCCTGCTCCCCTGCCGACGGACGAGATCGAACCGGACCAGATCCGGTTCCACATCCGTCCCCCTGTCACTCAGGACAAGTTCGAGGACAAAGTCGCCATCAGCGGCGTCGGCATGTCCGACATCGGACGCCGCATGATGGTCAATCCGATCGCCCTCACCATCGAGGCCTGTGAGCGCGCCGTGGCCGACGCCGGCCTGACGATGGACGACATCGACGGCCTGTCGACCTACCCGGGTGCCGGCCCCCTGGTCGGGTTCGGCGAAGGCGGCATCGGCGCGCTCGAGTCCGCGCTCGGCCTGCGCCCCACCTGGTTCAACGGTGGGCTCGAAACCCCCGGTCCCAGCGGCTCGGTGATCGCCGCGATGCTCGCCGTGGCGAGTGGGCTCGCACGCCACGTGCTCTGCTACCGGACACTGTGGGAGTCGACCTACAGCGAAATGATGCGCTCGGGCGACATCACCCCGTCCGGTGGACGCACCACGAGCTGGATGATGCCCTTCGGTGCCAGCTCCGCGGCACACACACTCGCCCAGAACGCCCAGCGGCATTTCCATCGCTACGGGACGACGCGCGAGACCCTCGGCTGGATCGCGTTGAACCAGCGGGCGAACGCAGCACTCAACCCGACCGCGATCTACCGCGACCCGATGACCATGGACGACTACCTGTCCGCACGCCCGGTCACCACGCCGTTCGGGCTCTACGACTGCGACGTCCCGTGCGACGGTGCCGTCGCGGTCATCGTCTCCGCGGCCGAAACGACACGCGATCTCGCCCGTCCCGCCATCCGCGTCGAAGCGGTCGGGACCCAAATCGTCGAGCGCATCGAGTGGGACCAGAGCACCCTCACGCACGAACCGCAGGTCCTCGGGCCCGCAGCGCACCTGTGGACACGCACCTCGCTCCGTCCGGAGGACGTCGACGTCGCGGAGTTGTACGACGGCTTCAGCTTCAACGCCCTGTCCTGGATCGAAGCACTGGGCTTCTGCGGGATCGGCGAAGCGAAGGACTTCCTCGACGGAGGAAAGAACATCGCGCGCGACGGCATCCTCCCGCTCAACACGCACGGCGGCCAGCTCTCGCACGGCCGCACCCACGGCATGGGCCTCGTCCACGAAGCGGTCACACAGTTGCGCGGCGAAGCGGGCGACCGCCAGGTTCGCGATGCGCGTGTCGCCGTCGTCAGCAGCGGCGGGCTCACCCCGGGCAGCGCGATGCTGCTCCGGAGCGAGTCGTGATGGCCGCTCACCCCCGCACCTCACCGATCGAGGAGGCCCGCGTCGACGGCGCGGGAGGCGTCTCACCCGTCTCTCGCGTCGTCGATGTCGAGGGCATCCCGATGTCCGGCCTCCTCATCGAGGCGGATGCACCCCGTGCCGTGATCGTCGCGCTGCACGGTGGTGCCGCCCGGTCCGTGTACTGGGATTGCCCCGACCATCCGGAACTGTCGCTGATGAGAGAGGCGGTGGCGCAGGGATTCACCGTGCTGGCGCTCGACCGTCCGGGTTACGGGTCTTCCCGCCCGCATCACGAGGGCATGTCCGAACCCGCTCGCCGGGTGGAGCTTGCGTTTGCGGCGATCGACGCTTTCCTCGGCTCGGGATCGCGCGGTGCCGGTGTGTTCCTCTGGGGACATTCCGTCGGCAGCGAGTTGACGATGCGGATGGCAGTCGACGATCGCAACGGCGACATCCTCGGCCTCGAACTGTCGGGCACCGGACGCGAGCATCACGCGCTCGCGGCCGACATCTTCGGCACCAAGGATCGGTACGCGAACGCCCGCGGCGTCGGCGAACTGCTCTGGACCCCGGCCGATCTCTACCCGGCCGACATCATCGGCGGCGCGAAGATCGCGTCGTCCACCCCGGCGTACGAGGGCGTCGTGACGGCGTCCTGGCCCCAGGAGAACTTCCCTGCACTCGCCGCAGAGGTCCGGGTACCGGTGCACTTCACCGCGGCCGAGCACGAAAAGGTCTGGCGCAACGACCCGTCCGCTCTCGACGACGTTGCGGCGATGTTCACGGAGGCACCCCGCGTTCAGGTGCAGGTAGAGCCGTCGGGTGGACACAACCTGAGCATCGGTTACGCCGCACCCGCCTACCACCGTCGCGTGATCTCGTTCCTCGAGGAGTGCATCGAGGGCCGCACCCGGCCGGCGGATTTCAGGTCATGACCACCACGAACGGTAAGGAGGTTCGGTGATGCGTGTCGGATTCATCGGGCTCGGAAGTCAGGGCGGGCCGATGGCCCGCCGTATCGTCGAAGCAGGTTTCGAGACCACACTGTGGGCTCGCCGGTCCGCGTCCCTCGAACCGTACGCCGACACTGCCGCCACCTACGCCGAGTCACCGGCGAAGCTCGCGGCCGTGAGCGACCTGGTGTGCCTGTGCGTGGTCGGTGACGACGACGTCCGGCAGATCGTCGCCGGGGAGAACGGGCTCCTCGAAGGACTCCGTGAAGGCGCCGTGATCGCGATCCACAGCACGATCCACCCGGATACCTGCAGGGAACTCGCCGAGATCGCCGGCACACGCGGTGTTTCGGTCGTCGACGCGCCGGTCAGCGGCGGCGGAATGGGCGCGGCCGCAGGCACTCTGCTCGTCATGGTCGGAGGCGATGCCGAGACCGTCGAGAAGTGCCGTCCGGTGTTCTCGACCTACGGCAACCCTGTCGTGCATCTCGGCGAAGTGGGAGCGGGCCAGGTCACCAAGCTCCTCAACAACCTGTTGTTCACCGCGAACCTGTCCGCCGCGGCAAGCACCCTCGAACTCGGTGCGGCCCTCGGGATCGATTCGGCGCGCCTGGGTGAGGTCGTCGCGAACGGCACCGCGAACAGCTTCGCCCTCGGACGCGTGGTGTCGGCAGGCGGGACACTCGACCGTATCGCGCAGCACGCGGGTGAACTTCTGCGCAAGGATGTGCGGCACATCGCGGAGATCGCCGACACAGCCGGCGTCACCCCCGGCGCCGCGCTGACCGCAGCCGACGCCACCCTCGAGATGATGGAGTATCCGCGGTGACCACAGTGCATTTCGTCGGCGCGGGCCGCATGGGCCTGCCCATGGTGGGGCGTCTCGTCTCGAACGGCCACGACGTGCGGGCTCTGGCGCGCAACGAGGAGACCCGATCGGCTCTCGAGTCGGCCGGGGCCCGGCCGGTGGCGGACATCTCCGACATCGGCGACGGCGCCGACATCGTCGCGGTCTGCGTCTTCACCGACGCCCAAGTCCGGCAGGTATGCCTCGACGACGGAGTGCTCGCTCGTATGCCACAGGGCTCGACCCTGATCGTCCACACGACGATCAGCCCTCGTTCCATCGAGACGTTGACCGCCGAGGCGGCCCCGTACGGGGTATCGGTCGTCGACGCTGCGGTCAGCGGTGGACCGCACGACATCGCGGCGGGTGCGCTGACCTTGTTCGTCGGTGGCCCGGACGAGGCCGTCTCTGCCGTGACGCCGGTGCTGAAGAGTTATGGTGACCCGGTCATCCACGTCGGACCCAGCGGCAGTGGCCAGCGGGTCAAGCTGGTCAACAATGCCTTGTTCGCGGCGGAGATCGGCCTGATGGCGGAGGCGGCAGAACTCGGCCGCCGGCTCGGCCTCGACGAGAAATCGCTCTTCGAGGCACTTCCGCACGCGAGTTCGTCGTGCAAAGTCATGGGCAACATCGCGATGCGCGGTTCCGTCGCGGAGTTCC
Organism: Rhodococcus sp. NPDC060084; assembly: GCF_042730335.1. Classification (NCBI taxonomy): domain Bacteria; kingdom Bacillati; phylum Actinomycetota; class Actinomycetes; order Mycobacteriales; family Nocardiaceae; genus Rhodococcus; species Rhodococcus sp. NPDC060084. The sequence goes on along the minus strand of NZ_JBHWWX010000052.1, from coordinate 155 downwards.
GCAGCGCTGTCGGCGAGTTCCTGTCGAAAGACATTGCCGTCGTGCGTGCGACCGTCGCCGAACTCGGAGCCGACCTGGGCGTGCTCGACACCGCGATCGACGCGCGTACGTAAGTCGCGGCCCCGGACGCCGGGGCGACGCACTCGGTGCGTAGC
>NZ_JBHWWX010000051.1:0-24500 GCF_042730335.1 Rhodococcus sp. NPDC060084 | reverse complement strand
CGGGGCGGTACCGAGTTCGGGATAGTGCTCGGTCCAGCTTCCCTCGGCCGGTTTGGTGAAGTGGGGCAAGGCTTTCTACCTTTCGTCTTCGAACTCGATACCGAAGGTGTTGTACGCCATCGCCATCAGGCTGTAGCCACCTACGGTGAAGATCAGGTCCATGAGTTGTTTGGTGTCGAGACGGGCTGAAAGTGCCGTCCATGTCCGCTCGGAAATCCGCGAGGACTCGTGTAGCTCGTCGACCGCCTCGAGCAGCGTGCTCTCGAAGGGATCGTCCGACCTGCCGTCCAGCGCTGCGGAGATTTCGTCTGCGGTCAGGTCGGTTTCTGCCGCCGCAATGACTTTGTGATGCTCACGCTCGTACTCGCATTCGTGAAGATGGGCGGTACGAAGGATGGCAAGTTCGCGCAGGCGGGGCGGCAGCGTGGACCGGAAGAGCAGATGCACACTGAACCCGAGGAATGCCTTCGTCAGTTCCGGATGATTCACGAGCGTCGCCATGGCGACACCTGCACGTTCCGGATTCCGCATATCCCGGGGCATGAGCCCTTTCAAAGCGGCATCGACCTTGTCGTCCCATCGATCTGCCGGCAGTGGGGGCAGCAGGACCACTCCCAGCCTCCTCCCTCTCGGAGAATCACATTCTCATTTCTGATCGATAGGTTTCCATGCCTCGCCCCAGGTGTCAAACACTCATGTTTCACCGGATGAATCCGCAGGTCACCGGGGTGTCGAACGGTTGCCCCCGCGCGCGCACGTCGCGCGAGGTCTGAAAAAGGAGGTCGCTCCGCTTAGGAGTGTTTGCCGGGAGAACAGGTTGATTCTCCGGATAGGAGAAGATAGTTTCCTCGTATTGAGCTGCTCGAACCGCTGCTCTGTGCCGCTCGTGCTCGGGGGTGCCGTGGAATGCGGCTCCCAGGCCCGGGCTTTCCGGATGTTCGCGCACTCGCAGAACCCACGCTCGGTGTCCGAGCGATCGACAGAGAGGTACGCCGTGACCACACCTTCACCGCTCCGCCCCGGTCAGCAGCTCGCCAGCACCACCTGCTCGACGAGAATCGTCGTCGTCCGGGTTCCCTCGGAAGGCGTGCAGGAGTTCGCCTGCGGCGGAGAAGCCATGATCCCGGCACCTCCCGGCCGGCCGTCGGAACCGGCGAGCGGCACCGGGACGCTGCTCGGCAAGCGGTACGTCGACGCCGGCGACACGGTCGAGGTGCTCTGCACTTCCCCGGGCGCAGGCGAACTCAGTTACGCCGGGGTTCCCATGGTCGTGAAGTCGGCACAGGCGTTGCCGGCATCCGACTGACCGATCAGGGTCGGTGCGTTCGAAGTGGTGCTCGAAAACCGTCGAGCACATTCCCGGGAACGGTGCACAGCCGGTGCACGAATCGCAGAAGGGCACGAAGTGAGCGTCCAGGTACGCAGTCACCGCGAGATCGGTGAATCCGAACAATTCCGAAGCTGTCGGGAGACTGCGCGGCACTACCGTCGTGCCCGCGCGCTCGCCCGACCGTACGGCTCGGACGTGAGGGGACAGTAATGGGAGGCATGAGTTTCGACCTCACCGAGGACCAGGAACTGATCCGTTCCTCGGTCGCCGAACTGACGAAGAAATTCGACGACCAGTACTGGATGGAAAAGGATCTCGCACACGAGTTCCCGTCCGAGTTCTACAAGACGATGGCCGACGGCGGCTGGCTGGGCATCACGATGCCCGAAGAATACGGCGGGCACGGTTACGGCATCACCGAGGCGACCCTGCTGCTCGAGGAGGTGGCGCGTTCGGGAGGCGGTATGAACGCCGCAAGCGCCATCCACCTGAACATCTTCGGTATGCAACCCGTGGTCAAGCACGGGTCCGACGAACTCAAGGCGCGGACGCTGCCCCGCATCGTGAACGGTGATCTGCACGTCTGCTTCGGCGTCACCGAACCGGGTGCGGGTCTCGACACGTCGCGGATCACCACGTTCGCCAAGCGCGTCGGCGACCACTACGTCGTCAACGGGCGCAAGGTGTGGATCTCGAAAGCGGCCGAGTCGGAGAAGATCCTGCTGCTCACTCGCACCCAGCGTTACGACGAGGTCGAGAAGAAGACCGACGGCATGACCCTGTTCATGACCGACCTCGATCGCAGCAAGGTCGACATCCGGCCCATCCGGAAGATGGGACGCAACGCCGTCACGTCGAACGAATTGTTCATCGACGACCTGCACATTCCGGTCGAGGATCGCGTCGGCGAAGAAGGCCAGGGCTTCCGCTACCTTCTCGACGGTCTCAACCCCGAACGGATGCTCATTGCGGCCGAAGCCCTCGGTATCGGGCGGGTGGCACTCGACAAGGCCGTCAAGTACGGCAACGAACGCGAAGTGTTCGGCCGGCCCATCGGAATGAACCAGGGCATCCAGTTCCCCCTCGCGGATTCGCTGGCACAGCTCGACGCCGCAGAACTGGTGCTCCGCAAGGCAACGTGGCTCTACGACAACGGAAAGCCGTGTGGCAGGGAAGCCAACACAGCGAAATACCTCTGTGCCGATGCGGGATTCACCGCTGCGGACCGCGCTCTGCAGACGCACGGCGGCATGGGGTATTCGGAGGAATACAACGTCTCGCGCTACTTCCGCGAGGCACGCGTCATGCGCATTGCACCGATCAGCCAGGAAATGATCCTGAACTTCCTGGGCTCACACGTTTTGGGATTGCCGAGGAGTTACTGATGGCGGAGAAGAACAACCTTTTCGACCTCACCGGACGGTCGGCGCTGGTCACCGGCGCGGCAGGTGGCATCGGGTCCGCGGTGGCGGAGGCCCTCGCCGCGGCCGGTGCGGCAGTTCTCGTCACCGACGTGGACGGTGATGCGGCTGCGCTTGTGGCCGAGCGGATTTCGCAGAACGGCGGCAAGGCAGACAGCGCCGCACTGGATGTTCGCGACCGGGCCGCCGCCGACTCTGCGGCTGCGCGGGCCGCCGGCTTCACCGAAGGCGTGCTGCACATTCTGGTCAACAACGCCGGTGTCACCGATCCCGCGATGTTCGCGGAGACGAGCACCGAATCCTTCCAGCGCATCCACGACATCCATGTGCTCGGCGCCTTCACCTGTTCGCAGGCAGCGCTTCCTTTCCTGGCCACGGACGGCACCGGACGCATCATCAACGTCACCTCGTCCGCCGGAATCACGGGCACTCTCGGCCAGGTGAACTATTCGGCCGCGAAGGCCGGCATCATCGGAATGACCAAGTCGCTGGCACGGGAGCTCGCGCGGAAGAACATTCTCGTCAACGCGCTCGCCCCGCTCGCTGCGACACCGATGACGGAGACGATTCGCACGAACGAGAAGTTCGCCGCGACCATGCTGAACCGAATTCCCCTGCGACGCTGGGCCGAGCCCTCGGAGGTCGCTGGTGCCTTCGTGTTCCTCGCCACGGACGCCGCGTCGTTCATCACCGGCCAGGTGCTGCCGGTAGACGGTGGCATGGTGATGTGATGTCCGACCCGACGAGCCCGGAGGGCCCGCTGTCGGGGGTCACGGTCGTGACGCTCGAGCAGGCCGTCTCGGCGCCGATGTGTACTCGCACGCTCGCCGACTTCGGGGCGCGGGTCATCAAGATCGAAAATCCTCGGGGCGGTGATTTCGCCCGCGACTACGACGACGTCGTCAACGGTATGGCCGCGCACTTCGTGTGGGCGAACCGGGGCAAGGAATCCGTCACGATCGACCTGAAGTCGGACGCCGGAATCGCAACCTTGCACACGCTGCTGGCCGGTGCCGACGTACTCGTGTCGAATCTCACTCCGGGAGCCACTGCGCGACTGGGCATCTCGCGGGAAATGCTGGCGGAGCGCTACCCCGATCTGATCGCTGTAGAGATCGACGGTTACGGCCAGGGCGGACCGCTGTCCCACAAGCGCGCGTACGACCTGCTCGTGCAGGCGGAGTCGGGCGCGTGCGCGGTGACCGGTTTCCCCGATATGCCGGCGAAACCGGGTCCTCCCGTCGCCGACATCAGCACGGGTCTGTATGCGGCCGTGTCGATTCTCGCGTTGCTGTGCGGAAGGGAACGGCATCGTGGACGTGCCGGGGCGCTGACCTCGGTGTCCGTGAGTCTGTTCGACACCATGACCGAGATCATGGGATATCCGCTCACCTACACGCGGTACTCGGGTGTGGATCAGCAACCGCGCGGGATGAGTTCACCAGCGGTCTCGCCCTACGGTGCGTACCGGACGGCCGACGACCAGACCGTGGTGCTCGGTACGACCAACGACCGGGAGTGGCAGCGACTCGCACGCGAGATCATCGGACGTGACGATCTCGCCGACGACGAGCGTTTCCGCACCAATACCGGACGATGTGAGAACAGGGCGGTTCTCGACGAGGCGATCTCGCAGTGGTGCGCAGAGTACCCGCTCGACCACGTGCAGAAGGTCGCGGACGAGGCCGGGATCGGCAACGCGCGATACAACCTGCCGAGTGAAGTACTCGTGCATCCCCAGTTGACGGCGCGTGACAGGTGGCGCGAAGTGGATTCGCCGAACGGTCCGATCGACGCGCTCTTGCCACCGCCGGTGATCACGGGCTTCGACCCGCCGATGGGCGCTGTTCCGGGCCTCGGTGAACACACCGCACGGGTGCTCGCCGACGCCGGATTCAGGTCGGATCAGATCGAGAAACTTCGTGCGGAGGGTGCAATCGGCCCCGCGTACCGGTTCCCGGAATCGGCTGCGAGGCAGAACCGGTGACGGCCGGGGAGTCACTGCTCGTCGACGATCGCGGTGGTGTGCGGACGCTGACACTGAATCGGCCCGCCCGCAAGAACGCACTCGACAGCGGTTTGTGGGATGCGCTGCGCAATGCCCTGGACGAGGCCGGTCAGGACCCCGAGGTGCGGGTGCTTGTGGTGACCGGCGCCGGCGGCGCGTTCTGTTCCGGAGCCGACCTGTCCAATCCCGGTCGGGCGCACCCTTTGCGCAAGATGCGTGTCCTCACCGACATCGCATTGCTTCTGCACGAGCTTCCGGTGCCGACCATCGCAAAGATCGACGGTGTGGCGGTCGGAGCCGGATGGAATCTGGCGCTGGGGTGTGACTTCGTTGTCGCGACTCCGAGATCCACGTTCTCGCAGATCTTCTCGCGACGCGGGCTGTCGTTGGACCTCGGCGGATCGTGGCTGTTGCCCAAGCTGGTCGGCCTGCAACAGGCCAAGAGGCTGGCTCTGCTCGCCGAGACGATCGACGCGGAACACGCCCATCGGCTGAACCTGGTGACCTGGGTCGAGCCCGAAGACACGATCGACGCGTTCGTCGACGACCTCGCCGGCCGTCTCGTCGCGGGTCCGCCGGTGGCGCTCGCGCAGACCAAGGCGCTGCTGAACGAGGGGGCCGATCGCACCCTCCGTGAATCGCTTGCCGGGGAGGCCCGCGCACAGGCGGTCAATTTCGCCACCGCGGATGCACCCGAAGCTTTCGCCGCCTTCGCGGAGAAACGGGACGCGAGGTTCACCGGTCGCTGGGCGATCGGTGGCGCCGCCGCCGCGAAGTCTGCGCCCGGTGCGTCAGGCGTGAGGCAACAACCGGATACGAATGGAAGAGAAGAAGATGCGTGAAGTTGTCATCGTCGAGGCGATCCGTACCCCGGTCGGTAAACGCAACGGAGGACTGGCGGGGGTGCACCCGGTAGATCTGTCGGCGCACATCCTTCGGGCTCTTGCGGAGCGAACGGGTATCGATCCCACCGTGATCGACGACGTGGTGTGGGGTTGCGTGTCGCAGGTGGGCGACCAGTCCAGCAATGTCGGGCGCTACTCGGTGCTCGCCGCCGGATGGCCCGAATCCATCCCGGGCACCACCGTCAACCGCGCCTGTGGCTCGAGCCAGCAGGCACTGGATTTTGCGGCCCAAGCCGTGATGTCGGGTCAGCAGGATGTGGTCGTCGCAGGCGGGGTCGAGGTGATGAGCCGGGTGCCGCTCGGTGCTGCGCGCGGCACCGGTATGCCCTACGGTCCCCAGGCGCTGGCCCGCTATGACGGCTTCGCGTTCAACCAGGGGATTTCGGCGGAGAAGATCGCGCAGAAGTGGGGTCTTTCGCGGACCGACCTGGACGAGTACGCGGTGCTCTCGCACGAGCGTGCCGCTGCGGCGCAGGATCGCGGAGCGTTCGACGGGCAGATCGTGCCGGTCGCCACCGACAACGGATCGGTCTCCGCGGACGAAGGCGTCCGCCGCGGAAGCACGGTGGACAAGCTCGCCGGGCTGAAGCCTGCTTTCGCCGAGGACGGAGTCATCCACGCTGGCAACTCGTCGCAGATCTCGGACGGCGCGGCCGCCCTGCTCGTGACCACGCCTGAGAAGGCTCGCGAGCTGGGACTGACGCCGCTGGTGCGATACCGCGCCGGTGCGGTCGCCGGCGCCGATCCGGTTCTCATGCTCACCGGCCCGATCCCGGCGACCGAGAAGGTGCTCGGCAAAGCCGGTGTCGCGCTCGGGGATGTGGGTGTTTTCGAGGTCAACGAAGCGTTCGCGTCGGTGCCGCTCGCCTGGCTTGCCGAAACCGGCGCCGACATCGGGCGGGTGAATCCACTGGGAGGTGCCATCGCGCTCGGGCACCCGCTTGGCGGATCGGGTGCGGTGCTGATGACGAGGATGATTCATCACATGCGTGACCAGGGACTCCGGTACGGACTCCAGACGATGTGCGAAGGCGGTGGGACCGCGAACGCCACGATCGTCGAGCTGATGGATCACTGACGCTGTGACGTGAGTTGCAAAATAAACTCGATGAGACCCTTGTCACATGGGACCAAACCGACCTAATGTGTGTTCGGTAGGTTTGGTCGACGAGGAGGGCGAAGCAAGGGTGCAACACCGTGCGTACGACACGCTCCTCGCCAGGGGTGAGGATCGGAGGGCGCAAATTCTCGGCGTCGCCCAACGGTTACTGGCGAGGAACGGGTGGCGGAGCACGAGTGTCGCTCAGATCGCGCGGGCCGCAGGGCTCAGCCCGGCGGGTCTGTTGCATCACTTCGATTCGAAGACCGAGTTGTTGCATGCCGTGCTCGACGCACGGGATGCCGACGACCTTGCTCGTGTGGACCGCTCGGGAGATCTCATCGAACAGATCATGAAGATCCCCGGTCGCTTCCGGGACTCTCCCGATCTGGTGGGGATGTACGCGGTGCTCCTCGTGGAGAACCTCGAACCGGACGCGCCACTGCACGATCGCCTACTCGGTCGATATCGAGCGGCACTCGACACGGTCGAGGCCGGGATCCGGCGCGGACAGCGCGCCGGACGATACCGAACGGATCTGGACCCAGCCGTCAAAGCGGTGGAGATTGTCGCTTTCCTCAACGGAATGGAAACCTCATGGCTACTCGATCGTTCGCTCCCTCTGACCGAGATCTTCGAGGACTACACACGGTCTCTCGAGCAACAGCTCATGCACGCAAGCACATTCTGAGGAGGCGACTCGCGGTCGTCGCGCCTCGTGTCGCCGACGCAGTGCGATACACCGGCGGCTGGCTGTACGACCAGGTGGCCGCGGGTTGGGAGGTCGTCGTCCTGGTGCCCGGAAATGCCGATATCCGGCCCCTCGAGATCCTCGGTGCCACCACGGTCGACCTCGAATCGGCACTGGAGTGTTCCCCGCACGGCCCGATGCCCGACACCGTCGCGGTGGCGACAGACCTCTACGAAGCCGACGCACGGATCCGTCAGGGCCTGCTCGAGACCTTGGCGAAGCACCCCACCACGATCACGATGTGGGGCAAAGACGTTCCTTCCGAGCTCGACTCCCGGTTCGGTTCCACTCAGCACCGGTTGAGCAGAGCGGCACGAGTTTTCAAGGCGCACGCACTCCAGGCTGCGACGAACGCACCCGTCGACGTCGGGTTCACCGAGTCCTTCCGTACCGACGGAATTGGATCGATGCCGGCGACAGGTACCCTCACCAGCATTCGTTGACGAACACGACACGGCCCGAACCTCCCTGGGATTCGGGCCGTGTCGTCGTGTGGGGACCTTTCGCGCAGGGTCACCGCGCGATATCCACCACGACCTTTCCGATCGCGAGACCGTCCGCCACGTGACGCAGGGCGCGGGAAGCCTCGTCGAGCGGGTAGTGCGCTCCGATGTGGGGTACCGCCCGGCCGGATATCAGCAGGTCGACCAGTTCTGCCTCGTTACGCCGGTATTCCTCGGGATCGAGGTCCTGGAACTGGAATCCCATGATGCGAAGGCCCTTCACCAGAACGAGATTCAGCGGAACCTCCGGTATCGTGCCCGACGCATAGCCCACCGTGACGAATCGGCCGCCGCGTCCGAGGGACCGGAGTGCCGGTACCGAGAGGTCGCCGCCGACCGGATCCACTACGACATCTGCTCCCTCCGGCAGCATCTGCTTCAGGGCGCCACGCAGATCGCCCGCCCGGTGGTCGATCAGGTGCTCGGCCCCGTACTTCTCGGCGACCGCGAGTTTGTCTTGCGACGACGCGACAGCAGTCACGGACGCACCCAGCGCGACACCCAGCTGGACCGCGGCGAGACCGACACCGCCTCCGGCGCCGAGCACGACCAGTCGCTCGCCCGGCTGGAGCCGGGCAACCGACCGGAGCGTGTGGTACGCAGTGCGATGGGCTACGCCGAAGGACGCAGCCGTGCGGTCGTCGATCCCGTCGGGAATCGCCTTCAGCGATGCCGCCGGCGCCACCACTTCTTCGGTGAAGGCTCCGACCAGGCTGGTGCCCGTGACCCGGTCTCCGACGATGAACTCCCCGGTGTCGCCCGCGATCTCGGTGACCACGCCGGCGTACTCGCTACCCGGAACGAACGGGGGCGGCACGCTGATCTGGTACTTGTTCGCGACCAGTAACACGTCGGGAAAATTCACCGCCGCCGCACCCACCCGCACCCGGACCTGCCCGGGTGCGAGTGGTTGCGACGGGAGATCCCGGATCTCGACGATCTCCGGTGGCCCGTACTCCGCACAGACCGCCGCACGCACGGTGCTCATCGCCCCTGCCAGGCCGGCGCTCGCTTCTCCATGAACGCCGCAGCGCCCTCCTTGGCATCGTCGCTGGCGAACACCAGGGACTGCCAGTATCCGAGCCGTTCCGACGCATACTCGGGATCGGTCAGCGAGGACCGTACGAGTTCCTTGACCGCGGCGAGTCCGAGAGGTGCGTTCGCAGCGATGCGGCGCGCGTAGTCCAGAGCGGTGTTCAGCACCTCGTCGGGTTCGACCACGGCGTTGATCAACCCGAGTTCGTACCCGCGTTGCGCGGTGATCGGATCGCCGGTCAGGGCGATCTCGAGTGCGGCGCCGATCGGAATACGCGTCCCGATGGAAGTTCCTCCGCCGGCCGGGAAGAGACCCCTCTTGACCTCGGGCAGACCGAACTTCGCCGCAGACGAGGCGACGATGAGGTCGGCCCCGAGGAGAAGTTCGAGCCCTCCGCCCACCGCGCTGCCGTTGGCGGCACCGATCACCGGTATCCCGAGCTTTCCCTGGCAGAGCCGCGCATACGCGGCAGCAGCGTCATCGGACCCGAGACCGATGTCCTCGCCGCTCGCGAACGCCCGCAGATCCATCCCGGCGCAGAACGCGCGGTCCCCGGTAGCGGTGAGCACGACGGCACGGATATCCGGATCGCGCTCGGCGTCCGCGACCGCGGCACCGAGGCCGCGAATCACCGCGCCGGTCAGCGCATTGCGGGCATCGGGGCGGTCGATGCGCAGCACGAGGATCGGGCCGTGCTGCTCACGAACCAGCCCTTCGACTGCTGCTGCGGTCATCCCTTGTACTCCGTGGATTCGGCGAGGTCCGCGGCCGACTTCATCAGGTCGACGATCACCGGCCCGTACGACTGCAGTTTCACGTCGTCACCGGCACGCTGGAAACCCTGCTCCAGGACGATCGCGAGCTTCCACTTGGCCAGCACGAGGTAGTAGTCGAGGTCGTCGACCTGGCGACCGGAGATGTCCGAGTAGTGCTGGACCAGGTCGGACCGGTTCGGCATTCCCCGGAGGTCGACATAGGTGGCCTCGGCGGCGCTCGGCGAGTTCATGTCCTCGGGCCAGTTCATGACCATCCAGGCGAGGTCGAGCTTGGGATCGCCGACCGTGCCCATCTCCCAGTCGACGAGAGCGGCGAGCTTGGCGGGCGCCCCGTGCTGGAACATCACGTTCGCGAACTGGTAGTCACCGTGCATCAGACCCGGGATGTAGTCGAGCGGGCGATGGTTCTGCAGCCACTTGGTAGCGACGTCGAGACCTTCGATCTCGCGTCCCTTGATCCGTTCGAAGAACGCGGTCCAGCGGTCGACCTGACGGTCGTGGAAACCCTCGGGACGGCCGAGGTCGTGCAGGCCCTGAGCCTTCCAGTCGACCTTCGAGAGCAGGGCTATGCCTTCGGCGAGCTGATAGGCCAGGCCCGCGCGCGCGTCGAGATCGGTGTCGAAAGGTGCCGGCCACGCCTCCCGGTGATCCATCGGCGACCATCCGTCGACGTATCCCATGAGGTAGAACGACCGGCCCAGGACGGACTTGTCCTCGCACGCCGCGACGGCTTCGGTGTGCGGGACATCGGTGCCGTCGAGGCCCTGGATGATGCGCCACTCGCGCATGATTCCCTTGTCGCGGTCGGCGGGTGCCGCAGCCGGCGGGATGCGGATCACGCTGGTGAAGTCATCTCGGGTGAGCTTGTAGATTTCGTTCTGGGTACCGCCGGACAGGTACTCGGCTTCGAGCGGCGCACCCTTGCCGGGCAGGCCATGCTCGTCCATCCATTCGGCGAGTCGCGAGGTATCGATCACTGGTTTCCCACTTCGAGTTCGAGGTAGTCGGCGAGTTTCGCCCGGGCTGCTTCCTGCTTCTTCGGAATCCACTCCGACGGCCACATGTCGTCGGTGGGCTCGTAATCGCGGAGGACCTGCTTGGCGACCGTGGTCTTGTGCACCTCGGTCGGTCCGTCGGCGAGTCCCATCACGGCGGCGCCGTGGATCATCCTGAAGAACGGCATCTCGTTGGTGACACCGAGAGCGCCGTGCACCTGCATTGCGCGCCAGGCGATGTCGTGCAGCACGGTCGGCATCACGATCTTCGCGGTGGCGATGTCCTTGCGGACCTTCTTGTAGTCGTTGTACTTGTCGATCTTCCATGCCGTGTTCAACACGAACAGCCTGAACTGGGCGAGCTGCGCGTACGAGTCGGCGATGTAGCCCTGCACGGTCTGCTTGTCCGCAAGGCGGCTACCGGCGGTCTCCCGGCTCAGGACGCGCTCGCACATCATGTCGACGGCCTTCTGTGCGAGGCCGATCGTCCGCATCGCGTGATGGATGCGGCCACCGCCGAGGCGTGTCTGGGCCGCCGCGAAGGCCTGACCCTCCGCGCCCAGGAGCGCCTCGTGGGGCACGCGCACATCGTTGTAATGGATGAGTGCGTGGGTGCCGTCGTTCAACGGTTCGCCGTACAGTCCGACGTTGCGAACGATCTCGACCCCGGGTGTGTCGGTGGGGACGAGGAACATGGATGTTCCCTTGTGCACCGGGACGTCGGGGTCCGTCACGACCATCACGATGAGGAACGCCGCAGTCCGCGCGTTGGAGGAGAAGTACTTCCACCCGTTGATGACCCAGTCGTCGCCGTCCCTGACGGCGCGGGTCCGGAACTGCGCGGGGTCGGCGCCGCCCTGGGGCTCGGTCATCGAGTACGAGGAGAAGATCTCCCCGTCGAGCAGCGGCTGCAGGTAGCGCGCCTTCTGCTCGGGGGTTCCGTAGTGCGCGATGATCTCGGCGTTACCGGTGTCCGGAGCCTGGCAGCCGAACACGATCGGTGCCCACGACGACCGCCCGAGGATCTCGTTGAGCAGCGCGAGTTTGAGCTGGCCGTAGCCCTGGCCGCCGAGTTCGGGGCCGAGATGCGTCGCCCACAGTCCCTGCTGCCGGACCTGCTCCTTGAGGGGATCGATGGCCTTGCGGCGGAGTCCGTCGAGCGGCACGAACTGCTGGTGCTCCCACACCAGGTCGAGCGGCTCTACCTCGTTTCGCACAAACGCGTCAGCCCAGTCCAGCTTTTCCTGGTACTCGGGATCGGTTTCGAAGTCCCACGCCATTGTGCCTCCTCTCCAACTGTGAGAATATCTTTCTCGCAACTCAGAATACGATTCTTACACGGGTTCGGGTGGTTGCGAAACCCCTACGTTCGGAGGTGGCAGTGAAGGCAGAGGATCTGTTCCATTTCGGGATCGTCGCGGACGACCCGAGGGCGGCACGTGACGAGCTGTCGGACCTGCTCGGTTACAGCTGGGGGCCGCAAGTGGGCGGTCTTGTACCTGTGAAACTCCCGACCGGCGACGCCGTGGTGACGCTCGAATGCTCCTATTCCGTGACGACGCCACGGATCGAAGTCGTTGCGAGCGTCCCCGGAACCATGTGGCAGGCGACCTCCGGGGTGCACCACCTCGGGTACTGGTCCGACGACGTCGATGCGGACTGTGCCGAACTCGAACGGCAGGGTTACTCCGTGGAGGCCACGCGGGACGCGCCCGGAGGTGGACTGTTCTTCGCGTTCGCGCGCAGCCGGACAGGGCTGCTCGTCGAACTCGTCACCCGCGCAGCCGAACCCGGGTTGTCGGGATGCTGGGCACCGCAACACTGAACGCCGGACACGACACCGCACTTACCAGGGGGCGAAAACTGTGACAACAGTCGGGATTGCGACCGGGGCCGGCCGCGGAATGGGATACGCGTGTGCGGCGCGGATGGTCGGCACGGTCGACATGCTGCTGCTCATCGATCTGGAGGAGGCGACGGTGACCGCCGCGGCCGAGGGGTTGTCGACCGAACGGACCCGGGTCGAACCGTTTGTGCTCGACGTCACCGACGCCGACGGCCTCGCGCGACTCGCTCGCCGCGTCGCCGAACTCGGTACCCTCCGGTCGGTTGCGCATGCGGCCGGTATCTCGCCCACCATGGCCGATTGGCGCCGGATCTTCTCCGTCGATCTCGTCGGCACGGCTCTGCTCGCGGAAGCGTTGCGTCCGCTGGCGACCGCCGGTACCGCCTCGGTGTACTTCGCCTCGATGGCGCCGACCATCGGGCAGATCCACGCCTCTCCGGAGATCACCGCGGTGCTGTCGGACCCGCTCGCCGAGGACTTCCTCGATCGTGTGCGCGAATCGGTGGGTGAGGCGGTGGAGCACACCGGCGTCGCGTACGCGTGGGCGAAATACGGCGTGCAGCAGTTCGCGCGCGACGAAGCGGTTCGGCTCGGTGCCGTCGGAGCGCGGGCATGCTCGGTCTCGCCCGGCATGATCGACACGCCACAGGGCCGGCAGGAGGCGGAGCACAACGAACGAATCGGCGCGATGGTCAAGATGACACCGCTCGGCAGGACCGGCGACGCCGACGAACTTGCCGCTGTCGTCGCGTTCCTGCTGTCCGACGATGCGGGATTCGTCAACGGCACCGACGTGCTCGTCGACGGCGGTGTGTGTGCCGCGAGTGCGCGACGACGAGCGGACGCATGAGCCCCACCATGGGGGTGGGTCTCCACTACGGTGGCACCGACACATCGATGCCCCTCGTGGGCCTCGCGCATGCTGCGGAGGAGCGAGGATTCGAATCCCTGTTCGTTCCTGAACATTCCCACATACCGACAGCGCGGAACACACCGTTTCCGGGTGGCGGGCCGGTGCCCGACCATTACTTCGGTCTGTGGGATCCGCTCGTGGGATTGTCCTTCGTCGCGGCGTCGACGAATCTCGTCGTCGGAACGTGCACGGCACTTCCCGGTGGGCACGACCCGATCTCGTATGCCAAGGCCGTGGCCACGCTCGACGTCATGTCGGGCGGCCGGCTGGTTCTCGGTGTCGGATTCGGCTGGAACAACGACGAGTTCGAGGACCACGGGTTCGATGCTCGGGACAAGTACCCGGTGGTCGAAGAGAAGATCGCTCTGATGAAGAGTGTGTGGACCGACGAGGAAGCGGCGTACGACGGTAAACATGTTCGGCTTTCTCCCAGCAGAGTCGGGCCGAAACCCCTGCAACGCCCGCATCCTCCGTTGCTGCTCGGTGTGCGCCCGGGCGCGGTAGGCTTTCGCAGGGTCGCCGCATGGGCGGACGGCTGGATCCCGATGGGGCACCAGGTGGTCGACACGCTGGAGGGTGATCTGAAACAACTCCGCGAGGAGTGGGAGCGGGTCGGCCGCGACCCCGGCGACATCCGCGTGACCGTCCTGCAGGCGATCCGCCCCGACCTCGCCGACGTGCTCGAGCGATTCCGGCAGATGCCGGTCGACCGTGTCGTCGTCGACATTCCGAGCGCCGGTGACGAGGTGCTGCTTCCCGTCCTCGACCAGATCGCCGCAGGCGCCTTCTGACGGGCGCCCGTCTCGCATGTCGCCGGCCGGTTGTCACGCCGGTCGCAGTCCCCGGAGAAACAGTGTCACCGCTGCGCGCGTGTGTGATTCGATATCGGCCGGCGTGCGGATGATGCCGAACGACGCGAGACGGGCGGGTGCGCTCGTTGCCATACCGAGAAACAACTCGGCGAGCATCTCCGGATCGTCCGCGTCGACGGCGCCTTTCCCGGCATGGTGCCGCAGCAGGTCGGCGACGAGTTTCGTCCGGGGCCACGCGCCGCGTCCGTACGTCCGGCGTGCGATCTCGGGATAGCTGGAAGCGTGCGCGATCGCGACCTGTTCGAGACGAACCATCGACGGATCGAGTGCCCGCCGGAGCGCGGTCGTGGCGATCTCGGTCAGGGCGCCCTCGAGGTCGTCGAGTGGGGGCTCCGGCGGTTCGGGGAACGGCCAGTCGGTGCGCTGCACCGCCCATCCCATCACCGATCGGAACACCGCCTCCTTGGTGGGGAAACGCGCATACAGCGAGGGTTTCGTCGTGCCGGCTGCGGCCGCGATGCCGTTCATGGACGTGCCTTCGTAGCCGTGTTCCAGAAACAGCTCGAGGGCGCTTTCCCGGATACGGCGATCGAGATCCGAGGCCTGTTCGGCTGTGGGGCGTCCGCCCTTGTTTCGCTTCGTGCCTTCGCCGGGGGCCGTGGAACTCGTCATATCCGCCAGTGTGCCAAAGCGATCCGGGCATAGACAGAAAACTTGACCCGTGGGTATGGTTACCGGAATCGCATACCGCCGGAGGGGAAATGTCACTGACGCAAGACAAGAACGACGTGATCGAAGCGATCGACGCGAAGTTTCAGGAGCGACGCCGTCAGGTCCCTGTGCTGCATCAGCGCGCCGAAGCAGAAGGCATCACCGCCATCACGTCCCGCGAGGACATGGTTCCGTTGCTGTTCCCGCACACGACCTACAAGAGCTACCCGGAATCGCTCATCGCCAAAGGCCGCTGGTCGAGCATGAATCGCTGGATCGACTCGCTGTCGACGCACCGCGTGACCGAGGTCGACGTCACGGGCGTCTCCGACGTCGACGAGTGGATCGAGGCACTCGAGGCGGCCGGCCACCTCGTGTCCAGCTCGAGCGGGACGAGCGGCAAAGGTTCCTTCCTCAACAAGTCGGTTCGCGACCGTGAAGCCAACATGCAGAACATGATCGACGGGCTCACCGAACTCGGAATGCCGCCGGAACGCCGCTGGCATGTCATCCCCGTCGGACCCGATACCGGGCAGAGCGCACACGTCGCCATGCGCGACCTGATCATCGACAACTACCGCCGTCCCGACGGCATCCCGTTGTTCGAAGGCACTCCGCCGGTCGGTCACCACCGCTATATGGCCCGGCTGCAAGCCATGCGACGAGCCATGGCCGACGGCACCGCCACCCCGGACGACATCGCTGCGTTCGAGGCGGAGGCGCACGGGCGTGCGGCAGAACAGGAACGGCGCCTGCACCACTGGGCGGACCACATCCTTGCGCGGCCCACCGAGGAGATCTTCTTCAACGCCCAGTTCACACAGCTGTTCCGCCTGGTGGAAATCCTCCGGGAGAAGGGTGCCCGCGAAGGCAGCATTTCGGGCGCCAACGCACTGACGGTCGGCGGCGGACTCAAGGGCAGCACCCTGCCCGCGGATTACCAGGAGCAGATCTTCGGAATGCTCAATATCGCGCCCGAGCGGTTCTTCCACTACTACTCCATGCAGGAACTCAACCTCCGCATGCCACGGTGCCTCGGTGGGCGCTACCACGTTCCCGACGGACTCGTGCTGTTCGTACTCGACAAGGACGGCGAAAAACTCGCGGACGTCGTGGACGGAAGAGTCGAAGGCCGTGCAGCTTTCTTCGACCTGACCGTCGACGGACGTTGGGGCGGAACGATCTCCGGCGACCGCATCGTCGTCGAACAGGGGGTGTGCCCGTGCGGGCACGCCGGCGAGACGATTCTTCCCGATATCGCGCGATATTCGGACCTGGGCAACGACGACAAGATCACGTGCGCCGGAACCATGGATGCGTACGTCCGCGGCTTCATCGAACAGTGAGACGACCATGACCACAACTGCTTCCGCGCCGCCCGCGTCCACGATCCGGGTGCCGCACTTCGTCCGCGGTGAACTCGTCTGGGGGGAGGAGAGCGAATACCTTTCCCGCGACTTCGGTGTGCCGTTCGTGACCCCACGTCTCGAGTACAACGGCCTGTTCGCCCCACGCTCGGAGGTCGGACCCGCTTTCGAGGTTCCGGTCTCGGAGATCATCGACTTCCTGGTCGAAACCGCGCAGTACCTGACTCTGGAGAAGAACGAGTACCTCCAGGAATCACTCGAGATGACGGTTCAGGTCAGCGCATTGCCCCGCCGGATCATCGAGAACACCTTCGCTCGCCCGGGACAGTTCCTCACCAGAGCGGCACTCGAATACCGGCTCGAACGGACCTTCGGGAGTCTCGACGTCCTCGACGGCTGGACCGAACGCACCGACCCGAACGGCAGCGTGAGCCGGGTTCGTGCGTTCCCTCCGCGACTGGTCCACATGATGGCCGGCAACTCTCCGAGCGCCGCGATGACCACGATCGCCGACGCGGCCCTGACGAAAGGCATCAACCTCTTCAAGATGCCGTCTGCCGATCCGTTCACCACCGTGGCCGTGCTGCGCACGATGGCTGATATCGCTCCCGATCATCCCGTGCTCCGTTCGATGTCCGCGGTGTACTGGCGAGGCGGTGACGAGGCCGTCGAAAACGTGCTCTACCGCTCGCAGTACTTCGACAAACTCGTCGCGTGGGGCGGTGGCTCTGCCATCGAGAACGCCGCGAAGTATGTGGGTCCGGGGTTCCAGCTGATCTCGTTCGACCCCAAGGTTTCCATGTCGATCGTCGGACGTGAGGCGTTCGAGTCGGAGGAGACACTGCGTGAGGTGGCCGAACTTGCCGCCCTCGACGCCACGATCTTCAACCAGGATGCGTGTCTCGCGGCCCGCCACATCTGTGTCGAAGGCGACGACGAGCAGGTGGACCGGTTCTGTGCGCTGCTGCACGAGCGACTGGGCGTGGACCGCGATTTCGCGGAAGCATTCGGGCCGAAGCCCGGCGCCGAAATCCGGGACGCGGTCGAGGGCATGCGATTCCTCGAACCCGAATACCGGGTATGGGGGACGTTCGACGGTAGTGGTCTCGTGGTGCGCTCCCCGGAGATGGTGGACTTCCACCCGACCGACAAGACGGTCAACGTCATCCCGGTCGCGGCGATGCGCGAGGCCGCGTCCTACGCCACAGTCGCGACGCAGACCGTCGGCGTCTACCCCGCGTCACGGAAGGCCGAGATCCGCGACCTCCTCGCCACTGCCGGGGTCCAGCGCATCGTGCGACTGGGCAGCGCCCTGAAGGGCAGCATGGGTGGACCCCACGACGGCATGTATCCGCTGCACCGTTTCGTCAACTGGGTGGTGGACGACGATGCCTGAACAGCGGTCGAGCGGGATGGCGCAACGGGTTCTCGGATCCTCGGGTATCCGTGTGAGCGAGTGGTGCCTGGGGACCATGACCTTCGGAACGGAATGGGGATTCGGTGCCGATGAGGCGACCAGTCGCGAGGTCTACGACGAATATCGGGCAGCCGGCGGAAATTTCGTCGACACCGCCAACAATTACACCAACGGTGCGAGCGAAGAGATCCTCGGCCGGTTGATCGCCCCCGAGCGCGATGCCGTGGTCGTGAGCACCAAGTACACACTGCCGACCGACCCGCACGACGCGAACTCCGGCGGGAGCAACCGCAAGAGTCTGCGGCGCAGTGTCGAGACGAGCTTGAGGAGGCTGGGCACCGACTACGTAGACATGCTGTGGGTGCACGCATGGGACCGCTGCACACCGGCGGAGGAAACTCTCCGCGCACTCGACGATCTGGTGCGTTCGGGAAAAGTCCTGGCCCTCGGCATTTCCAACACGCCGGCATGGGTTGTCTCCCGGTCGGACGCGATCGCGGAACTCAGAGGGTGGACGTCGTTCTGCGCGATGCAGATCGAGTACTCGCTCGTCGCGCGGACGCCGGAGCGGGAATTGCTGCCCATGGCGGACGAACTCGGGCTCGCGGTGAGTGCCTGGAGTCCCCTCGCCCGCGGCGCCCTGGCACGCGAGCACACCGACGAGAGCCTGGCTCGGCTGTCGGGCCGTGTGCGACGCGTGCTCGAGGTGACGCGCTCGATCGGACAGGAACTCGGGCACTCGCCTGCGCAGGTGGCGCTTGCATGGGTGAGACACCGGGGACCGATGGTCTCGATCGGAGCCCGGACCGTTGCGCAACTGCGGGACAATCTCGGTGCCGCCTCGGTGGTGCTGAACGACGCGCACCTCGCGCAACTCGACGATGCGTCACGGATAACGTTGGGCTACCCGCACGACTTCCTCCACGAGCGCCGTGCGTTGCTCGCCCCGGATGCCTTGCCGCCGTTGGGTGCAACGAGGCAAGATTCGGAGGGCTCTGCACGACGGCGGCACAGCGGTACCCGCCCGGGCGGACAGCAGACAGCATCGGCGGCGCGATAGCCGCGGCACTCGAAGACGGCTGCGTACTTCGACAACTCCCGGAAGGCAACATCATGGAGACGCTCGACCATTGGATCGGCGGCGCGGCAGTACCACCCGCCGGCGGTGAGTACCTCGCGGTCACCGATCCCGCGACCGGCCGGACCGTACGGCAGGTCGCGCGAGGTGATGCCGCCGACGTGGACGCAGCCGTGCGGGCCGCGGTGAAGGCGACCGCCCGATGGCTGGCCATTCCCGCGCTCTCTCGGGGGCGGCTTCTCGTCGATCTCGCCCGTGCGATGCGGGCCGACGCATCGGTCCTCGCGGCACTCGAGATCAGTGAAACCGGAAAGCCGGAGAAGGTCGCGCTCGCGGAGGTGGAGAATTCCGCGACTTATTTCGAGTTCTACGGCGGGCTCGTCGGCATGCCTGCGGGCGAAACCCTGGATGTGGCGCCCGACCAGCACGTGTTCACCATTCGTGAGCCGTTCGGTGTGATCGGCGTGATCACCCCGTGGAACCTTCCGCTCAACCAGTCCGCACGCGCGTGCGCTCCCGCCCTGGCGGCGGGAAACACGGTGGTTGTCAAGCCTTCCGAGAACACTTCCGCCTCCAGCGTGCGGCTCGCGCAGTTGGCCACCGAAGTGGGCTTCCCCGAGGGCGCCTTCACCGTGGTGCTCGGTACGGGGGCCGAAGCCGGGGCGGCGCTCGTCCATCATCCGGATGTCGCCAAGGTTGCCTTCACCGGTTCGGTGCCCACCGGACGCGTGATCGCCGGTATCGCGGCCGACCGGGTCATCCCGGCCACCCTCGAACTGGGCGGCAAATCCGCGAACATCGTGTTCGCCGACGCCGACATCGATGCGGCGGTGGCGGGAGCGGTGCAGGGTTTCACCGCGAATACGGGGCAGGTGTGCTCGGCCGGAACCCGCCTTCTCGTGCAGCGCGACGTGCACGACGAGGTGGTGACCCGACTGGTGGACGCGGTGTCCCGCATCCGCGTCGGCCACGACATGGGCCCCCTCATCACTCGAGACCAGTTCGAGAAGGTGCAGGAATACTTCAAGATCGCCGAATCGGAAGGTGCGCGTGTAGAAACCGGCGGCACGGTGTCGGCATTCGCCGCCGAATCCGGCGGCTTCTACATCGACCCCACCGTGTACAGCGGAGTAGACAACGCGATGCGCATCGCCCGGGAGGAGATCTTCGGTCCGGTGGTCGTGGTCATCCCGTTCGACACGGCGGACGAGGCGATCGCGATCGCCGACGACTCCGACTACGGGTTGGTCGCGGGCGTATGGACGAGGGACATTTCGCGTGCCCTCACCGTCAGCGGGCGCCTGCGCACCGGCCAGGTCTTCGTCAACACCTGGTCGACCGGGTCGGTGCAGACACCGTTCGGAGGCTGGAAGCACAGCGGGTACGGCCGCGAAAAGGGTGTGGAAGCGCTCCACCACTACGGCCAGGTCAAATGCGTCACAGTCAAACTCGATTCGGCCCGGCTCTGAAGCCGCCGGCCACGAAGGGATCACCGATGTCTCCAGAGGGCACCACCGTGCGGAGCGGCGTCGCCGCAGCACACGAGACGGTCTACAACGCCGGACTCACCGAACGCAGGGATGTGCTGGGCGACGAGTATGTCGATGCGGCGCTGACCCGCAACGCGGGCACGGACGGGGAAGCCCTCCAGGGCTACGTCAGCGAGTTCGTCTGGGGCGGTGTGTGGACTCGCGACGGCTTGGGACGGCGCGACCGGTCCCTCGTCACGGTGTCACTGCTCATCGCGCTCGGGCAGCACACCGAACTTGCGACCCATGTGCGCGCGGGACTCCGGAACGGGCTGACCCGCAGGGAGATATCCGAGGCGGTACTCCACGCCACCGCGTACGTCGGCGCGCCGGCGGGACTCGCCGCGATGCGGGTCGTCCAGGCGACACTCGTGGAACAACTGGGACCGCTCGACGCAGCGGAGTCCGGCACCTCCTCCGCCGAGGAGGCGACAGCATGAGTGCGACGTCGGTACGCCGCCTGGGGCACGTCGGTCTCGGTGCTATGGGCCGCCCGATCGCGCGCAACTTCGCGCGCAGCGTCCGGCCACTGGTGGTACGCGATGCCGACACCGACTCTCAGCAGCGTTTCGTCGACGAGCATTCCGGAGTCAGCGGTGCCGCGGGATTCGCCGACTTCTCCGACTGTGATGCCGTGATCCTGGTCCTGCCGACCAGCGACATCGTGGACGCCGTGGTGCTGGGTGAGGACGGCCTGCTCGCGCATCTCCGTCCGGGCGCCGTGCTGATCGATATGGGCTCGAGCGTGCCCACGCGCACACAACGCCTCGCCCGGATCGCCGGAGAGAAGGGGATTTCGGTCGTCGACGCGCCGGTCAGCGGCGGGGTGGCGAAGGCCGAACAGGCGGCCCTCGCCGTGATGGTCGGTGGTGACACCGCTGTTGTCGACAGGGTCCGCCCGTTGTTGCAGGAGACCGGACAGGAGATCATCCACGTCGGTGCGGTCGGTTCGGGACACGCGGCCAAGGCGCTCAACAACCTGCTGGCCGCGAACAATGTCCTCGTCGCGGCCGAAGCCTTGCTCGTGGGCAGGAAGTTCGGCATCGCGCCGGAAACCCTTCTCGCGGTGCTCAACGCGGGGAGCGGCCGCAATCAGGCCACCGAGACGAAGTACGAGAAGTTCGTGCTGTCGCGGACCTTCGATTCCGGATTCGCCGCCGCGTTGATGCGCAAGGACATCGGCATCGCGCTCGACCTGGCGCACGACCAGGGGATCGAGCCGGTGCTGGGAGAGGCCATCGGCCGAGTCTGGAATGCCGCGGTCGACGCCCTCGAACCGGGGGCAGACCAGACCGCGGTGGTGCGCTACCTCGAACAGGCACACGGCGTTTCGCTGGGAGACGCCGCGGCCGAGCAGAACCAGCGCGCCACGGAGACGGAGTAGGTCGTCAACGCAGGACGGTTCCGCCGTCCACGTTGACGACCTGCCCGTTGATCCAGGACCCGTCGTCGGACATCAGATACGCGACCATGCTCGACACATCGGCAGCTTCCCCGAGGCGGGTGCTGCGCGTGCGCGCGAGCATTCCGGCGAGCAGGTCGGGCGGCGCGCCTTCCCGGATCTCGTCGGTCAGGATCAGGCCCGGTGTCACCGCGTTGGCGCGGATGCCTTCGCGTCCCCACCGCGACGCGACATGGCGTGCGAGAGCGTTGATCCCCGCCTTCGTCGCAGAGTATGCGGGCCGTTGCGGATCACCGGTGAACGAGGCGATCGACGAGGTGTAGACGATGGCACCGCCTCCGCGTTCGAGCAGCAGGGGAACGGTGTGCCGCGTGACGAGCATGTGGCCGCGCAGATTGACGGCGACCGTGCGGTCCCACACGTCGAGGTCGATGCTCACCACGTCGGAATCCTTGGTGACGGCGGACATGTCGCCGGCGTTGATGTGGACCGCGTCGAGTCCGCCGTAACCGTCCACCGTCGACGCTACGAGGGCCCGCACGGAATCGTCGTCGGAGATGTCGAACTGCGCCGCGGTCGCCTCACCGCCTGTTGCGCGGATGGAGGCGGCGGTGCGCTCGGCTCCCTCCGCATCGATGTCGCCGACGACGACCCGGGCGCCTTCCCTGGCGAGGCGATGCGCGGAGTCGGCGCCGAGTCCGGTTGCGGCACCCGCGATCAGTACGACTTTGTCTTTCAATCCGTCCATATGAACATCCCTGCTTTTCGCGTCGGTCCAGAAAACCGGAAACCCGTGAATCCGAACCTACCTAGAGCAAGAACAAAGTTCTAGTGTGTGAGAACAATGTTTCCGTTTCGTCGGCGGGGGCCGGCGGTCGACGAAGAAGGCGAGAGTCCGTGACCGAAACCCAGGAACTGTTGATACCGAGCACCCACGCGCGCGCCCACCCGGACCGGCCCGCGATCGTCATGGCGTCCAGCGGAGAGACCGTGACCTACGCGCAACTCGAGGAGCGTTCGATCCGGTTCGCGCGAGCACTCCGATCCCGGGGACTGCGCCCCGGCGACCACATCGCGATCCTCATGGAGAACAACCGCCCGTTCCTCGAGATCTGCTGGGCAGCACAAAGATCAGGCCTGTACTACACGGCGATCAACCGGCATTTCAGGGCCGGTGAGGTCGAGCACGTGCTGAGCGACTGCGGTGCGGTCGCCCTCGTCAGCAGCGAGGGAATGGCCGAGGTGATCGAGAATCTCGACCTCGGTGCCATTCGGGTGCTCGTGTCGGCGAGCGGGTCGATCCCGGGATTCGAACACTACGGCGACGTGCTTCGCAGCGAGTCGGCCGAACCCCTCGAGGCCGAAATCGAGGGCCGGGAGATGCTGTACTCGGGTGGCACCACGGGCTTTCCGAAGGGCGTGCGCAAACCGTGGCCGGGCACGCCACTCGGTGATCCCTCGTGCGCACCCGTTCTCATCGCCCGTGGTCTTCTGCGCCACGGTCCGCGTCAGGACGTCGTCTATCTCTCGCCCGCTCCGCTGTATCATGCGTCGCCACTGGTCTTCTCGATGTCCTGGCATCGGCTCGGCGGCACTGTCGTCGTGATGGAGAACTTCGACGCGCGCACGTGTCTCGAGTTGATCGAGAAGTACCGGGTCACCGACGCGCAGTTCGTCCCCACCATGTTCGTGCGGTTGCTCAAACTGCCCGACGACATCCGCGCTCGGTATGACACGTCGAGCCTGCGGGAGGTCGTCCACGGTGCTGCCCCCTGCCCCGTCGCCGTCAAGCAGCAGATGATGCAGTGGTGGGGACCGATTATCCACGAGTACTACTCGGGTACAGAGGATGTGGGCGCGTCCGCGATCTCTCCCGAAGAGTGGCTGTCGCATCCCGGTTCGGTGGGCCGGCCGATGCAGGAGTGCCACATCGTGGGCGACGACGGTCGAGAGCTTCCCCCGGGGGAGGTAGGCGTGGTGTATTTCGCGGGCGGTCGAGCGTTCGAGTACCACAACGATCCCGAGAAAACCGCGTCCATCACCAACGAGCAGGGGTGGCGGACATTGGGCGACATGGGATATCTCGACGCCGAGGGCTACCTCTATCTCACCGATCGCCAGGCATTCATGATCATCTCGGGAGGGGTGAACATCTATCCGCAGGAGACAGAGAACCTCCTCGTCGGTCACCCCGCGGTGGTCGACGCCGCCGTGATCGGCGTTCCGGACGACGAAATGGGAGAAGCCGTCAAAGCTGTGGTCCAGTTGGCAGATCCGGCGTCGGCAAGCCCGGAACTCGAGTCCGAGCTCATCGACTTCTGCCGTAACGAGCTGGCTTCCTTCAAATGTCCTCGCACGGTGGACTTCGTCACGGAGCTTCCACGCGACCCCAACGGCAAGTTGTACAAGCGCCGACTACGCGACGGGTACTGGGCGGGACGCGAATCCCACGTCGTCTGACCGGGAGACGGACGCCGGTAAACCTCGTAACAGCCAAGGTCATGGGGCATGATCCGGACAGCTGGGCACTTTAGCTACCGGATCGTCACAGGTCGGAAATCCGCCCGAAAGCGCCTGGCGTGTCAACTTCCAGTTTTCCCC
>NZ_JBHWWX010000050.1:0-25779 GCF_042730335.1 Rhodococcus sp. NPDC060084 | reverse complement strand
GCCCAGGCATGCCACGCTGTCGTCGTCTGTGGGGTGCGACTCAGAGAGTCGTGTACTGCGTGAGCTTCGGCGCTCCGGCCAGGAGCGGACCGAGATCGGTGATGGCGCCCTCGCCCGCGCGGAACTTGCGGTAGGCGGCGTCGTGCTCGGCCGAACGCCACTTCTCCACGACGACCCAGCGGGCCTCGTTCGTCCGGTCCACCAGAATCTCGATTCCGTCGCAACCGGCGAACTCGCGGGTCTCGCCGAGCACCCGGCTCATCACCGCTTTGGCGTCGTCGAGCGCGTCGGCCTTGAATTCGAGTTCGAGCAGGGCGGTGAGCGCCATGAAGAGTCCTTCCGTGCAAACGTGTGCAGTGCCGTACTGGTGCCGCTCACATTTCCCGATTCACGAGAACGGCGCAATACCGATTCGGAAATGACACTTCCCCCGGGCGCGCAGTCTGTCAGCGCGCGATCGCCGGGAGGACGAAATGCTCGAGCAAAGGTGCGAGATCGCCGGGCAACGGGTGGAGCGCCGGGTCGAGCCAGCGCATCTCCTCGATCTCCGCCGCGCTGCCCGTAATGCCGACGAACGGGTGCTCGAACACCGTCCCCTCGATTTTCCAGCCCGGTTCGTTGGCCGCATCCGCCAGAAACACCCCGATCCGTCGCAGCGAACCGAGGTCGAGCACCGCCCCGACTTCTTCCGCGCACTCACGCACCGCAGCCTCGGCTGCCGACTCGCCGGGTTCGGGCTTTCCACCGGGAAGCATGAACCGGGACGTGTTGCGCTTGCGTACCGTCAGCACCTGCCCGTCGGCGTCGCGGAGCACGACCGCGCTGACACGGATGAGTTTTTCGGGGGAATCGGACACCCGCCCATCCTAGGAACCACGAGACCGAAGCCGCCCGCGGCACACGCACCGCGGTGGGAACTATCGGGCGGCGAGGACGGAACGGGCGTCGCCGAGGGACTCGGCCGATGAGATCGGGACGTTGCTCCGGTCTGTCCGAGTAACGCCCGGCCCACTTCCTGCTTGTGCGGGCTTTGCTTCCGGAAAGCGGACGGGCACGAAGCTTGTCGAGAAGGAGCCGAGACCATGGGACACACGCAGCAACGTCATGAGGGTCGTCGACGCCGAGATTGTCGAGGCTGCCGGCTGTTCGAAAACCGTGGCGGCAGTCGCCGCGTCGGAAAGCTGAGCGGCAGATGACCACCGTCGGTGCCAACGGGGTCGATCTGGGTGTCGAGTCCTTCGGTGACCCCGATGCGCCACTCGTCCTGCTCGTCGGCGGGACGACGATGCTCTCCTGGCCCGATGGACTGTGTGAGCACCTCGCCGCGGGCGGACGTCGCGTCGTGCGGTACGACCTGCGTGACAGCGGTCAGTCGACGACGGTGGACCCGGAGACACCCAACTACACCCTGCGTGACCTCGCGGCCGACGCGGCCGCCCTCGCCGACGCGCTCGACGGCAGGCCTGCGCACCTTGCGGGAATCGGGGTCGGCGGGATGGTCGCCCAGCTCGCTGTGCTCGAGCACCCCGGCGCGTTCCGGGCACTCACCTTGGTGGGTACCCGCGCGGTCGCGCCCGGCAAGTGCGACCCCGACCTCCCCGACCACGACCAGGCGACGATGAATCGACTGTTCGCGCTTCCGATGCCCGACTGGACCGACCGAAACGCGGTGGCGGAGTTCGCCGCTGCCGGCGCGGAGATCCTCGGCGACGCCCCCGACATCGCACGCGCGACCGCCGCGCGCATCTGGGAAGGGACACCCGGCACAACTCCCGCGATCCAGATGGCCAACCAGCTCGGAACGGTCTTTTCCACGCTCGACTGCACACCCCGCTGGCGCGAGCGCCTTTCCCGGATCCATGTCCCCACGCTGGTCGTACACGGCCGGCGGGACCCGTTCTTTCCTCTCGGCAACGGCGAGGCCATCGCGCGCGAGATTCCGGGAGCACAATTGCTGGTGCTCGACGACGCTGCCACAGCGGTCCCCGAAGCGGCGGTCGAGGAGGTCGCCGAAGCGATGCTCTCGCTGACTTCGGACTCACGCCGACCATGATCGCCAGCGCAGCCGAGCGATGGTGATCACCGGTCCCGGTGGTCGTGTCGACCGGTACTGCGGATATTTACGCACCAGGGCATCGAGGCCGGTGGCGCCCGCATCGGTGTCCGCGGCGTGGACCGTGGCGATGCCGTCGATGCGAATCCACCACAGCTGTGACCAGTCGTCGCTGTAATGGTCGACGAGCACACTCACGCGGGGGTTCGCTGCGATGTCTGCGAGGCGACGTAGCCGCCGGGTGGTCTTCGGCTTGTCGTCGACGCAGGTGTGAATCGCATCGCCGTCGAGGGCGAACACGATCGGGACCAGGTGCGGTTCGCCGGACCCGTCTGCGGTGGCCAGGCGGGCCACCCGGGCTTCGGTGACGCGGCGGCGGACGTCCATGTGCCTCACCGTAGCCCGGCCGAGCCGGTATGCCGGTCCTTCGATCGACTCGGCCGGGCTGCGGATCAGAACATGCTGTAGCCGCCGTCGATCACCGTCGCGCTTCCGGTCTGGAACGCCGATGCGTCGCTCGCGAGGTAGACGGCGATACCCTCGAAATCCTCCGGCCGCCCCCAGCGACCCAAGGGCACGCGGGAGATGACGTTGCGGTTGAACACGTCCGAGTCCTGCAGCGGCCCGGTCATATCGGTCGCGATCCAGCCCGGCAGCACACTGTTGACCCGGATGCCGTAGCGCGCGAGTTCGACGGCGCACCCGTTGGCGAGCGCGAGCACCGCGGCCTTGCTCGCGCCGTACGCCTGGTTGCGTCCTGCACCCTGCAACGCTCCCAGGCTCGACGTCACGATCACCGACCCGCCGGTACCTTGATCCACCAGCACCTTCGACGTCTCCCGCAACGTGAAGTACGCACCGTCGGCGTTGGTGCCCATCACTTTCCGGTACTGCTCCGTCGACGACTCGTGGAACTTCTGCAGTGCCGCACCGATTCCCGCATTGACGACCACCGTGTCCAGCCCACCGAATTCGCCGACGACGGATGCGACACCGTCGACCACCGCGTGCTCGTCGGACACGTCGACCGACCGCGTCGTCACGCGGACACCGAAGCCGCTCAGTTCGTCGGCCGCGCGTCCGAGTCTGGCGGTGTCTCGTCCCCAGAGCGCGATGTCTGCGCCGGCACGTGCGAGACCCCGCGCCATACCGAGGCCGAGACCGGCGGACCCGCCCGTCACCAGCGCCCGTGTGCCTGTCAGGTCGAACATCGAGATCCTCCCGGCGGGTTCTTCCGCGAGGTTCAGCGCGGCGCCATGCGGATGGCACCGTCGAGACGGATGACCTCGCCGTTGAGCATCGGGTTGGACACGATGTGCGCTGCGAGAGCGCCGTACTCGGAGGGGTCACCGAGGCGCGCGGGATGCGGAACCTGCTGTCCGAGAGACGCTTGCGCCTCCTCCGGCAGAGAGCCGAGCAACGGGGTCTTGAACAGGCCGGGTGCGATGGTGACGACGCGGATGAGGAGCGAGGCGAGGTCGCGTGCGATCGGCAGGGTCATGCCGACGACGCCGCCCTTCGATGCCGAGTAGGCGGCCTGGCCGATCTGGCCGTCGAATGCCGCGACGGAGGCGGTGTTGATGATGACGCCGCGCTCCCCGTCGACCGGTTCCGTCTTGGCGATGCGCTCGGCGGCGAGGCGGATCACGTTGAACGTGCCGAAGAGGTTGACGTCCACGACTTTCTTGAAGGCGTCGAGCGGGAACGCACCCTTCTTGCTCACCGTCTTCATGGCGTTGCCGATGCCGGCGCAGTTGACCGCGACGCGCAGGGGGCCGAGCGATTCGGCGAGGTCGAGCGCCTCCGTGACCGCGGCCTCGTCGGTGACGTCTGCCGCCGCGAAGCGGACCCGGTCGCCGAGTTCTTTGGCGACGGTCTCGCCGTTGGAGGACGGCAGGTCGATGATGACGACCTGGGCGCCGTCGGCGAGCAGAGCCTTGACGGTGGCGAGGCCGAGCCCGGAGGCACCACCGGTGACGATGGCGACGCTGTCGTTGACGATCATGAAAAGCCTTTCACTGTGGGGATTTCGGACGAGAGATTCGGTACGGCGGTGGGTCAGAGACGTTCGATCACGGTCGCGTTGGCCATGCCCGCGCCCTCGCACATGGTCTGCAGGCCGTAGCGGCCGCCGGTCGCCTCGAGGGTGCTGACGAGCGTGCTCAGCAGGCGCGTACCCGACGAGCCGAGTGCGTGACCCAGTGCGATGGCACCGCCCCACGGATTGAGCTTGGCCTCGTCCGCGCCGAACTCCTCGGCCCACATCATCGGGACGGGCGCGAACGCCTCGTTCACCTCGTAGGAGTCGATGTCGTCGATGGACAGGCCCGACTTGGCGAGCACTTTGTGGGTAGCCGGGATGGGCGCCGTGAGCATGAAGAGCGGGTCGTCTCCGGCGACGGCGAACGAGTGGAATCGCGCGCGCGGAGTCAGGCCCAGCTTGGTCGCGGCTTCTTCGCTCATGATCAGAACGGCCGACGCACCGTCCGTGAACGGCGACGAGTTGCCGGGGGTGATGAGCCACTGCGCTTCGGGGAATCGTGCGGCGTACTCGTCGGTGCGGAAGGACGGACGCAGCCCGGCGAGTGCCTCGACGGTGGTCGACGCGCGCACGGTTTCGTCGACGCCGTGCACGACCTGCTCGCCGTCTGCGTTCGTGACCGTGATCGGGGCGATCTCCCGGTCGAAGTTTCCTGCCGCGATCGCGGCGGCGGCGCGCTGGTGCGAGCGCGCGGAGTAGGCGTCGACGGCGTCGCGGTCGAAACTCCACTTCGCGGCGATGAGTTCCGCCGAGATCCCCTGATTGACCAGACCTTCCGGATACCGGGCGGCGACGCCGGGGCCGAACGAGTCCTGCCCGATCGAAGACGTGCCCATCGGGAGGCGACTCATCGACTCGACACCGCACGCGATGACGATGTCGTACGCACCCGCGATGACGCCCTGCGCCGCGAAATGCGCAGCCTGCTGGCTCGATCCGCACTGACGGTCGATGGTGGTGGCCGGAACCGAGTCCGGGAAGCCCGCCGACAGCAGTGCCGAGCGCGAGATGTTGAGTGCCTGCTCGCCTACCTGCTGCACGCAACCGCCGATGACGTCGTCGACGAGGACGGGGTCGAGGTTGTTGCGCTCGACGAGCGAACGCAGGACGTGGGCCAGAAGTTCGACGGGATGCGTACCCGACAGCGCACCACCGGGCTTGCCTTTGCCGACGGCAGTGCGGACCACGTCGACGATGACGGCCTGTGCCATGACGTTCCTTCCGAGGGGTTCGAGCAGGGTCGGCAGGAGTGCGTGGAGTGTGGAGCGCCCCAATCCCAACCGTGTACCTATCGATCGCTAAAGGCTTACCACGGGGTCAGCACGCGGTCAACGAATTCGGTACCCAGCGGACGACACGCAGGTCTGATAGGGAGAGAAGAGGCTTCGCCGCCGCGCACCGTCACCGCAGGCAGTCGACCACCACCGAGGAGAATCGCATGAGCACCGACCCGCCCGGAGTCACCTCGAGCGTCGGCAACGGCATCCTGCGCGTCACGATCGACCGTCCCGCCCGGATGAACGCGGTCGAGACCGACACCCTGGTCACCGTCGCGGAGGCTTTCGACAGGCACGCCGGCGACCCCACCGTCCGCGCCGCGATCCTGACCGGAAGCGGACGGGCGTTCTGTTCGGGTGCCGACATCTCCGGCCGTGACCTGAGCGCTCCTCCCACGCCCGACACCATCGACGCCGCGAACCGGGTCGTCGCGACGATCCGGGATTTTCCGCGACCGGTTGTCGGGGCGGTCAACGGCGTCGCCGCCGGCGTCGGTGTGTCACTCGCACTTGCGTGCGACCTCACGGTCGCGAAGGAATCGACCTACTTCCTGCTCGCGTTCGCCAAGATCGGCCTGATGCCCGACGGTGGTGCGACGGCGCTCGTCGCAGCGTCGATCGGTCGTGCCCGGGCCCTGCGGATGGCGATGCTCGCCGAGCGACTCCCGGCGCCGGAAGCACTCGCGTCCGGCCTCATCGCCGATGTCTACCCCGACGACGAATTCGACACGGCAGTCGAGGAATTGATCGTCCGGCTCGCAGACGGCCCGTCTGTGGCCCTCGCGTCCACCAAACGGGCGATCAACGACGCGACGCTCACCGAACTCGGCAACGCGTTCGGCCGTGAGCGCGCAGGTCAGCTCGATCTGCTCGCGGGCCCGGACTTCGCCGAAGGAGTGTCCGCCTTCCAGGACAAGCGCACCGCGGACTTCCGGCGTCGCGCCTGACCGTCAGAGCGGATCGCGGCGGGCGCCGACCGTCTTGAGGGCGATCGCCACATACTTCTTCGCGACCGCCTCGGGGCTCAGAGTGCCCTCCGCGTGGTACCAGCGCGGGATCGATTGGCACATCCCGAGCAGCGCCCGGGTGGTCTCGGCCGGGTCGTCGACGTCGAAGTCGCCCGTCGCAGCACCCTCCTCGACGATCTCGCGCACCAGGTCTTCGATGCCCTTGCGCACCGCGCGGTACCGCTGACGATTCTCGGGACTGAGATAGCGAGCCTCACCTTCGAGCGCGGCGAGCGCGGACCGCATCGTCATCCGCAGCACGATCGCCTCGATCACGTTCGCCAGTCTGCGCACCGGATCGCCGGCACCCTCCGCGTCGGCGGCGTGCGCTCGGGAGAGAACATCGCTGGTCGACAGCTCGAGCAGGGCGATGAGCAGGCCCTCTTTGTTCTCGTGGTGGTAGTACAGCGCGGGCACGGTCACTCCGACCCGCCGCGCGATCTCGCGCACCGACGTCCCGTGGAACCCGGTCTCGTAGAAGGCGTCGAGCGCTGCGGACAGGATCGGGCTGAGGTCGAGCGGCTGCAACGTCCGCCAATCGGAGTGCGCGTTCTCCCCATCCGGCACGACCCGACCCTCGAGCGGGTCGACGGCGTCGTCGGTGGAACCATCCATGTACCGCACCCAACCTACCGATCGTTACTTCATCCGGACGGCTCGACGATACCCGGCGGTTCGTCCGCGAACGATCGACACCGCGGCACGTCGCTCCGCCGGAGGGACGGGATGCGCGCCTGCATACGAGCAGTGGGCGAGAGCGATATCGATTGCGAGAGTCCGCGTGAACTGCGCGTTCTCAGCCCATCGGGTCGTCGGCGCCGGCGCGGTGGGTGTCGCGGAACGGGCCGGTGAACGTGCCCCACCGCACACACTCCCAGCCCCCGCCCCGCACCGGCACGAGTTCGACGGTCTCGGTGTTGGCCAGATGATTGCTCGTGGCGAACCCGCCCGGCACTTTGCCGAGGTACGCCGCGACGAGACGGATGGCTGCGCCGTGGCTGACGACGACGACGTCCCCCGACCCTTCATCGAGATGGTCGGCGCGCAATGCGTCGATCACCGGCACGAACCGGTCGAGAACGTCGATCGCCCGTTCGCCGCCCGGCACCCGCGTGCGCAGGTCGCCGCTGTGCCACTCCTCGTAGACCTTCATGAACAGGGTGTGCGACTCCTCGTCGCTGCGATCCTCGAGATCACCGACCTGCACCTCGTGCAGGCCGTCGAGGACCGAGGTGTCGAGCCCGACGGCCGGAGAGACCTGCTCCGCGGTCTGCCGCGCCCGGATCGCCCGCGACGCCACGAGAAGCGACGGGCCGCGCTCGACGAGATTGCGGCCGAGGCTCCGTGCCTGCTCGATTCCCAGTTCGGTCAGTTCCGCACCGGGCAATTTGGTGTCGAGACGCCGTGCGACGTTCGCGACCGTCTGGCCGTGCCGGGCCAATATCAACTTTCCGCTCACCGCTGTTCCTCTCCGCGGCGCAGTCGCTCGAGCCACTGCGCATCGTCGTCGTCGGAGACGGGAGGCACCCCGTGCTCGGACACTGCCGGCCACGAACCGAGGAACCGTACCTGCGCGAAACGGTGCAGGGCCTTGAGTGCCTCCGCGACGAGCGCGTCGTCGATATGGCCCACCCAGTCCAGATGGAAGAAGTAGGTCCCGTAATCCATACGGGTGGGGCGTGATTCGATGCGGGTGAGATCGATTCCGCGGGTCGCCAGTTCCGTCATGGCCCTCACCAGCGAACCCGGAACATTCGGCAGTTGCAGGACCACCGACGTGCGATCGCAGCCGGTGCGCTTCGGTACCGGCCCGGGCCGCGAGACGAGCACGAACCGGGTGCGGGCACCCGCGAAGTCCGCGACGCCGTCGGCCAGCACCGCCAGACCGAGCCGTTCACCGGCCAGCGCCGTGGCAACCCCCGCGTCGACCTTCCCGGATGCGACATCCTCTGCCGCCCCCGCGTTCGAGGCCGCGGCGACGATCGCGGCGCCCGGCAGATTGTCGGCGATCCACTCCCGCACCTGGGCCGCTGCGACGGGATACGCACCGATGGTCGCGACATCCTCGCGAGCGACTCCGGGCCGCGCGACCACAGTGAAGGCGATGTCGAGTTCGGTTTCGGCGACGATCTGCAGCCGAGAGCCGAGGGCGAGTCCGTCCATCGTCGGCGGCACCGAGCCTTCGACCGAACTCTCGATCGGCACGACCGCTCCGTCGACCTCGCCGTCACGCAGCATCTGCAAGGCCGCGGGAGGGCTGGCGGCGGAGACCCGCTCGACCGGCGCATCGAAGGCACCGAGTTCCTCGAAACGGGCGAGGGCCATCTCGGTGAAGGTTCCCGACGGGCCGAAATAGGCGATACGTGGCACGCCTACGAGGTTACGCACCCCGAGTCTGCGGATTGCGGTGTCGGGCCGGTGCCGTTCAGCCGGCCGACAGCCCCAGTTCGCCGAGTTCGCGCGCGACCCGGCCGGGGTCGTCGACTTCGACGGCCAGAAGAATCTCCCGCAGTGCGGACGCCGCTTCGGGGATCAGCCGTCGCAACCAGGACACGTCGGGTGACGCGAGGGCCTCCCGGATGTCGAAACCGCTCAGGGCCGCCGCGGTCCCGGACAGCAGCGCCACCACGTCCTGCGTGCTGGTCGCGCGGGCGACGTAGCCCGTGTCGGCGTGGGCGAGGACCGCGAGGAAGTCGGAGACCGCGCCGAGGCCGTGACCTGCGGGAAGACCCGGTACATGTCCGGCTTCGGTGAGTGCGCGTGCGGTGTCGGCGAGCGTGTCGTCGGGTCCGTCCACGTATACGGCCAGCGGTGCGGGTGCCGTGACTGCGAGGACATCGTCGAGGACGTCGGGAGTGCACCCGATCTGGTAACGCACCGGTCGCCAGCCCGCCGGCGCGGGGGGCGGACCCGACGTATCGAGTTCGACGACGAGGTCGCGGCCCGGAGGGACGGTGATCGCGCGGGCCGGGACGATCGGAGGCGCGAACAGCGGTCCGGTGACCTCGCGGTCATCGTCCGGCGAGTCGTACCGTCCGGTCAGCAGCCCGTCCAGCAACCCGCGCGGCTCCTCGCGGGACGGCGGCATTCCGAGGGGAAGGGGGATCGGCACGCATCCCAGATTAGACCCGGGACCTCTTGCCTCCCCGAGGACGATGACTTAGGTTTGCCTCACCTACATAGCCAGGAGGGGTTGTCATGCACACCACCACGTCCACCGCCGTCCCCGCACCCACCACGGCCGAACGCGTGCGCACCGCCCTCATCCGCGCCGACACCTCCCGCCTCGCTGTCGACGGCTGCGATCCCGTCCCCACCACGATCCACCACCTCCATACCGACGACGACCTCGCCATCGTCGTGCCCGCGCACAGCCCCGCCGCCGCACTCACCCGGCATGCGGGCAGCGCGGGACTATCCGCGGTCCTCGAACTCGCCGACCACTCACCGCTGGCCCTCCGCAACCCGGTGCGCTCGCTCATCTGGTTCAGCGGCACCCTGCACCCGGTCCGGGACCCTCGCCTGCTCGCCGCGGAAATCGCGGAAACCCTGCCTCATCCGGAACTTCTCGACGTGGGCCACGGGTCCGAACTGCTGCGGCTGAGCCTCGATTCCGTCGTCGCGGCGGATACGACCGGCGCGGAGGCCGTGAACGTCGTGGATGTGCTCGACGCCGCGCCCGACCCGTTCGCCGCACTCGAGACCGCGTGGCTCGAGCACCTCGAAGAACAGCACGCGGACCTGGTGATGCGCATCGCCCGCCGGATTCCGGAAGCCCAGAGAGGGGGACGAATCCGTCCGCTCGGCATCGACCGGTACGGCGTGCGGCTGCGGATCGAATCGGGCCGCGGCGACCACGACGTCCGCATCCCGTTCGACGAACCGGTCGATGACCCCTCCGGGCTGAGCCGGGCGTTGCGCCTGCTGGTCGGATGCCCGTTCCGGAACGGCCTGCACCCTCGCCTGCGCCGGGAGGACTTCGGATCACGCTGACGCTAACTGTGGTGACCCCCGCGCTCGAACTCGATGATGATCATCAGCCTCCGGCACCGTCCGGGCGGCCTCACCGTCGATCGTTCGAGCCCGAGGGAAGTACATGTTCCGCCTACGTCACGCCGGATTCACCACCGCAGCCGCATTCGTCCTGACCGCGGTCGTCGCGTGTGGTTCGGGGCCGGCGGGCGGCGGTCTCTCGCCCGACAGTCCGCTTCCGACCGACATCCCCGCCGGGACGAAGATCGTCATCGCCGACCAGGGCGAACGACAGCAGGTCGCGCTGGCAGCGTCCGGCAACCTCGACTCGCTGCCGTTCGAATACGAGTTCGCCACGTTCCAGGGCGCACCGTCGATCCTCGAGGCATTTCGCGCCGACGCCGTCGACGTGGCGTGGGCAGGCGAGATCATGGCCGTGCAATCGCTCGTCGCGGGCGACGACGTGCGGGTGATCACCGCTGTCCAGACCGACAACAGCCTCAACTTCGGCGTCGCGCCGGGCGCCGACATCGACTCGCTCGCCGCACTGTCGGGCAAACGCATCGGCTACGCCGAGGGCACCTCCCAGCAGGCGTTCGTCCTCCGCGCGCTCGACAAGGCCGGTCTCGACGTCGACGACGTGACACTCACGCCGATGGCACTCGCCGACTTCCCGGACACGCTGCGATCCGACCAGATCGACGCCGCACCGATGAGCGAACCGGTGTTCTCCCGGTACATGCAGACCCCGGGCGCCACCGCCCTCCCCCGCGACGAGATCGCCGATCTCAGTGACGGGATCTCCTACCTGTACTCGAGCGCGAAGGCACTGTCCGATCCCGCGACAGCGGCCGCGATCCGCGCCTACGTCGGTGCGTACATCGCGTCCGTGGACTGGGCGAACGACAACCGCGACGCGTGGATCGACGAGTACTTCGTCAAGAGCCAGGGCCTGACCGTCGAGGACGGGCGCCGCATTCTCGACGCCAACGGTCCGACGACCTTCCCGAGACTCGACGAGAACCTCGTCGCCACCCAGCAGCACACCGTCGACGTGATCGACGCGGCCGGCGAACTGCCACGACCCGTCGAGGCAGCCGAAGCATTCGACCTGCGCTTCGACGAAGTAGTCCAGGCCGCGGTAGCCGACGCCGGCGCCGGACACGTTCGCAACTGATCTCCGAGGGGACCTTTCTCATGACGCACCGCCAGCTCAGCCTCAACGCCTTCATCTACCCGACCGGACACCACGAAGCGTCGTGGCGTCACCCCGGCAGCGCACCCGAGCGCATCTACGACGTGCACTACTTCCAGGAACTGGCACGTGCAGCCGAAGCCGCCAAACTCGATGCGGTGTTCTTCGCCGACGGGCCGGCGCTGCGCACCGAGGTGCGGTACCGGCCCGACTACGGCCTCGAACCGATCACCACGCTCGTCGCGATGGCCACGGTCACCACGCATCTCGGCCTGATCGCCACCGCGTCGACCACCTATTACGAGCCCTACAATCTCGCCCGGCTGTTCTCGTCGCTCGACCACATCTCCGGTGGTCGCGCAGGATGGAACATCGTCACCACCGCGTCCGATGCCGCAGCGGCGAACTTCGGCCTCACCGACCATCCCGACGTACGGCAGCGATACGCACGTGCACGCGAATTCGTCGACGCCACAGTGAAACTGTGGGATTCGTGGGAGGACGACGCCGTGGTCGCCGACAAGGCCGCGGGGGTGTACGCCGACCCTGACAAGATCCACCGCGTCGACGTGGAAGGTGAGTACATCAGCGTTCGCGGCCCGTTCAACTCGGCCCGATCCCTGCAGGGCCGGCCGGTCCTGGTCCAGGCCGGATCGTCGAACGACGGACGCGATTTCGCCGCGAACTATGCCGAGGCGATTTTCACCGCACACCAGCGGATCTCGGATGCGCAGGCGTTCTACCGAGACATCAAGCTCCGCGCGGCGGACGCCGGACGCAATCCCGACCACGTCAAGATCCTCCCCGGCCTGAGCCCGTTCCTCGGCGCGACCGAGGCCGAAGCACAAGAACTGCACCGCGAATTCAACGAACTCACCATCGTCGAGTACGGACTCGGGCAACTACAGAAGATGGGGCGGATCGACGTCTCCGGACTGGACCTCGACGCCGTCGTGCCGGCCGAACTCTTCGCGGGAGCCGGCGACATCACCGACAACGACAACAGCCGGCGTCTCGTCTTCGCCAAGATCGTCGAGCGTGAACAGCCGACGCTGCGTCAACTGCTCCACAAGCTTGCCGGAGCGCGCGGGCACAACGTCGTCGCCGGGACCCCGGTGCAGATCGCGGACATCATTGAAGAGTGGTTCACCCGCGGTGCGGCCGACGGGTTCAACATCATGCCGCCCCAGTACCCCCAGGGACTCGAGGCGTTCACCAGCACCGTCGTCCCGATCCTGCAGGAGCGCGGACTGTTCCGCACCGAGTACACCGGCACCACCTTGCGCGACCACTACGGCCTGCCCCGGCCGGAAAGCCAGTACGCACGCACTTTCGCGAGTTCCGGGACGGCCTGACTCTCCCCCGACGAAAGGACAAGCCACATGAGCGTGCCCACTGTCGACCTCCGGCGATTCGGGAGCGGCCTCGCCGGGGACGGCGCCACCGACCAGAAACCGGACCCGGACAACGAGCCGGGTCTGCCTCCTCGGCGCGGCCGTAGCCGCCTCGCACCCGGACGGCCGATCAAGTTCGGCCTCGCCATCGGACCGACGATCCTGCTGGCCGTCTGGATCGTGGCGTCGGCGACCGGGCAACTCGACCCGAAGACACTGTCGGCACCGTGGACGGTGGTGACCACCGCCTGGGATCTGATCGCCGACGGCCGCCTGCAGAGCAACCTGCTCACCTCCGTGCAGCGTGCGGTGATCGGCGGCGTTCTCGGTGTCTTCTTCGGGTTGCTGCTCGCTCTGATCTCGGGCCTGTCCCGGATCGGTGAAGCGCTCCTCGACGGCCCGGTGCAGATCAAGCGGTCGATTCCGACGCTCGCACTGATGCCGCTCGCAATCCTGTGGTTCGGCATCGGCGAGGAGATGAAGATCCTGCTCATCGCCCTGTCGGTGTTCGTGCCCGTCTACATCAACACCTATTCGGCACTGCGCGGCATCGACTCCCGCTACGTCGAACTCGCCGAGACACTGGACCTTTCGCGCGCGCAGTTCGTCCGGCGGGTGGCCCTGCCCGGCGCGCTCCCGGGGTTCTTCACCGGTCTCCGCATGGCGGTGACGGTGGCCTGGCTCGCCCTCGTCGTCGTGGAACAGGTCAACGCGACGAGCGGTATCGGGTTCCTCATGTTCCAGGCCCGCACCTACGGGCTCACCGACATCATCATCGTCGGCCTCGTGGTCTACGCGATCCTCGGCTTCGGCAGCGATCTGCTGGTCCGCTCGGCAGAAAGGAAGGCGCTGGCATGGCGCAAGACGATCGGAAGCTGACGGTCCGCACCTCGGGCCTGAGCCGGGGATTCGACGGACGCGCAGTCCTGCGCAACGTCGACCTCGAGATTCGCGAAGGCGAGTTCGTCGCACTGCTCGGCCGGAGCGGGTCCGGCAAGAGCACGCTGCTGCGCGCCCTCGCCGAACTCGACCACGGGGTGCCCGGGTCGGGGGAGATCGACGTGCCGCGCAAGCGAGCGGTCGTCTTCCAGGATTCCCGGCTGCTGCCGTGGGCCCGCGTGCTCGCCAACGTCACCCTCGGACTCACCGGCCCCGACGCGACGGAACGGGGCCGGACAGCGCTCGCCGAAGTCGGCCTCGCCGGCCGGGAGTCGTCGTGGCCCAACGAATTGTCCGGCGGTGAACAACAGCGGGTCTCGCTTGCGCGGTCGCTCGTCCGCGAACCCGAGTTGCTTCTCGCCGACGAACCCTTCGGTGCACTCGACGCGCTGACGAAAATCAAGATGCACGCGCTGCTCCAGGAGTTGTGCGCGGTGCACCGGCCGGCGGTGCTGCTGGTCACCCACGACGTCGACGAAGCGACCGCGCTTGCCGACCGCGTGCTGGTGCTCGATCACGGTTCGCCGGCGGTGGAACTGACGATCGATCTGCCACACCCGCGAGCGGCGCACCCCCTGCAGACGGCGGAGTATCGGCGGATTCTGCTCGAGGCGCTCGGCGTCGAGGTCGCGGCGTGAGCTAGGCCGAACGAGACCGCCGCGGTCCGGCACAATGACACCGCCGGGGTCCGGCACAATGACACCGGTGACGACGCTTCGTTCCTGGCTGAGCCCGCCGGCGCAGAACCCCGCCACGCCTCTCGATGCCCCCGCACGCCGCGCGCTGTGGATCGAGATCGCGATCGTTCTGCTCGTCACGTTCGGGCTCAGCGGTCTCTCGTCGATCCTGTCGCTGCTCGAGGCGGCGCTCGCACCGGAGCCGTTGTCGGACCGGACCGTTGCGCTGAACAGCCCGCAGTCGTCACAGCAGTTCATCGATCTCGCCCGTCAGCTCCTGGGCATCCTCCGGCTGTCGGCCTGGGGAGCGCTGGGCCTGTACCTGCTCTGGCGCAGCGGCTTCGGCCCGAAAGCCGTGGGTCTGGCCCGTCCGTATCTCCGCCGGGATGTACTGCCCGGTGTCGGGCTCGCCGCCCTGATCGGTTTCCCCGGCCTGCTGCTCTACCTCGGCGCGCGCGCGGCGGGACTGAACCTCACGGTCGCGCCCAGTGTGCTGGCGGACTACTGGTGGCGCGTGCCCACCGAGGTGCTGTGGGCAGTGGCGAACTCCGGTGCCGAGGAGATCCTCGTCGTCGCGTACATCCTCACCCGCCTGCGGCAACTGGGCTGGTCGGAGAACTCTTCACTGTTCGCGTCCGCGGTGCTGCGTGGCAGTTATCACCTGTACCAGGGCCTCGGTGGCGGGTTCGGCAACGTCGTGATGGGTCTCGTCTTCGGCCGGTATTGGCAGCGCACGGGCAGGTTGTGGCCCCTGGTGATCGCCCATGCCTTGATCGACACCGTGGCATTCGTGGGATATCAGGCACTCCGAGGACACGTGTCCTGGCTGCCGTGACCGTACAGTTGTGCGAGTGAACGGCGATCCTCGCGACCCTCGGAACAGGCCGCGGCCACCGCAGGGACCTCCCCCGCAGCGGCCCGCGCCGATCCGCCGTCCCGTGCCTCCGCCCCGTGCGACGCCGCCTCCCGAGGGCACACAGGTGATTCGCCGCGACGGACGACGACCCGCACCGCCCCCGCAGGCGTGGTCGCAGGCCCCCACGCCGACGTACCGTCCCCCTGCCCCGCCGCCCCCGCCGCGGCGCCAGCCACCTCCCCGCGTGCCCGCGCCGCAGGAGGAGGCGTCACGCAGTCGCGACTGGGCGCCCACGCAACGGCCCGAACGAATCGCCGACGAACGCTCTCGCGGCGGGACTCCGCCGCCTGTTGTTCCGCCGGTGCGGCGCAAGCCCGCCGCGCAACCCGAACCACGACGACCACGCCCCGGCGCCGGACGACGCACGATGCGGCGCCTGGGTGCGGTCCTGGCCGTACTCCTCGTCGCGGTGATCGGCGGGACGATCTACCTCGACGGCACGCTCGACCGCGTCGACGCGCTCGCCGCGTACGACGGGCGCGGGGGCGACACCCCCGGCACCAACTGGCTGCTCGTGGGCTCCGACAGCCGGATCGGCCTCACCCCGGAACAAGAACAGGAACTCGCCACCGGCGGCGACGTGGGTACCGACCGGACCGACACGATCCTGCTCATCCACGTACCGAGCGGCGGAGGCGCGACCACCATGGTGTCGCTGCCCCGCGATTCCTATGTGGACGTGCCGGGCTTCGGGCGGGACAAGCTCAATGCGTCGTTCGCACTCGGCGGACCCCAGTTGCTCGTACAGACCGTCGAAGGCGCGACCGGCGTGCACATCGACCACTACGTGGAGATCGGCTTCGGCGGGTTCGCGTCGATCGTCGACGCGGTCGGCGGAGTCGATATCTGCGTCCCGTACCCGATCGACGATCCGCTGGCCGGTCTGTCGCTCGAGGCAGGGTGCCAGGAACTGAGCGGACCCGAGGCTCTCGGGTTCGTGCGCACCCGCGCGACACCTCTCGCCGACCTGGACCGGATGAACAACCAGCGGCTGTTCCTGTCCGCTCTTCTGGGCAAGGCAACAAGTCCCTCCACGTTCCTCAACCCGTTCCGCGCGGTGCCGCTCGCGACGGGCGCCGCCGGATCCGTGCGGGTCGACGAGGACGATCATCTCTGGGACCTCGCGCGACTGGCATGGGCGATGCGCGGTGAGACGTTGACCGCGACGGTGCCCGTCGGAGGATTCGAAGACGTCTACGGCATCGGCAACGTGTTGCTGTGGGACCGCTCCCGCGCGGCGCCGTTCTTCGATGCGCTGGCGAAAGATCAGCAGATCCCGGCCGAATTGCTGACGCCCGGACCCTGACATTGGGGTCTCCGCGGCCCTATATTCTCGCGGAATTCGGGGCGGAGATATTCGGCCAGGCAACCCTGAATTGACCAAGGCAAGCCGAAGCTTTGAAGAGTCAGCCTAGCCAAGGCTTGGATGATTTATCATCTGACCTGCATTAACGTCTTGATCATGACGACAATGGGCGAAACGCACAAGACCAAATTCCATTCGCTGCTGCACGACCAGATCCGCAACGAATTCAATGCGTCGCACCAGTACATCGCCATCGCGATTTTCTACGACAACACCGATCTTCCCCAGCTGGCGAAGCACTTTTACGCGCAGGCAGTGGAAGAACGCAACCACGCCATGATGATCGTCCAGTACTTCCTGGACCGGGACATGGCCGTCGACCTCACCGGGGTCGACGCCGCACAGTCGATGTTCGACAACGCGCGCGAACCGATCGCGCTGGCTCTCCGCCAGGAGCGGTCCGTGACCGACCAGATCGTCGAGCTGGCCCGCACCGCGCGCGACGAGGGCGACTACCTCGGCGAGCAGTTCATGCAGTGGTTCCTGCAGGAGCAGGTCGAAGAGGTCGCCACGATGACGACGCTGCTCACCGTCGCCGACCGCGCCGGTTCCAACCTGTTCAACCTCGAGGATTTCGTCGCGCGGGAGCTCAACTCGAAGGCCCGCGAACTGCGCGGCAACGCGCCGACCGTCGCCGGCGGCAGCATCTGACGCGACCTGCAGCCCACAGGGCCCGAATGCCACAGTTCCCGGATCACCGGCGAACTGTGGCATTCGGCTTTGCGGGGGACTTCTCTCGGCCCCGGAAAAATCAGCGCAGGGTGATCTGACGACTGCGGATTCCGTCGCGGGAGCGCAGCTCGGCAGTGGTCAGCGGTTCGTCCACGGCCAGAGCGGCGTCGAGGCGCGCGCCGAGTTCGAGTGCGGGTTCCACCCATTCGTCGGCGTGCTTCTCCCGGTCGAGATCGAAAACCGGAACCAGGAGTCCGTGCGTGCGGAACGACCCGGCGAAGCGTGATCCCTCACCGAGGTGGAGGCCACCGGCCGCGTGCACGCGCGACAACGCGGCCATGAGCGCGTCCTCGTCCTCGGGCCGAACCCAACGCAGGTGTGCCTTCTCGCCGGGATCCACCCACCACGCACCGACCAGCCCGTCACCGTTCAGACGCGCCGAGGGCAACACCGCACTGTTGGCGTGCTGCACGGTGTGCGCGATGTCCTGGCTCGGCTCGACGCCGGCCGGAATCCACCAGTTGAAGTCGTTGTGCACGGTGATCGGGGGAACAACATTCGCGTCGAGCAGGTCCTGCAGCCGCGGGGTGTCGTCGTCCACGGTCGCGGTCTGCAGCGACGATCCGGGCTCGGCCGTGCGTGCCCACTCGATCGCGGCGGCGAGTTCCCCGGCCGGGTCCGGGCCGTACCCGCTCGCGAGCTGCAAGCCGACGTACGCGACGGTCTCGTCGTCTTCTTCGCGGACCAGCGCCGCGACGCCACCCGGAAGGATGGTCGCACCGACGATCTTGCGTCCCTCATCGGTCAGCGGCAGGTCGACCAGTGCGGACGGAACGAACTCGCGCAGCGCGACGAGGTCGCATTCGAATGCGAGGCCCTCGAACGGTCGCGTGGACGCGGCGACCGCGGCTTCCCGCTCCAGTCTCCGCTGCTCGAGCTTGGCGGCGCGGTTGGCACCGGGCTTGGGTCCACTGTTTCTCTTGCTCTTCTTGGCCACGGCGCCAAACTACACGCCCGGCCCGCCCGCCCGATCTATACGCCGTGAGCAGCGTCGAGTTGCAGCTTGGTACGGCCCGGATGGTTGGTGGCCACCCATCCGACGCCGAGTTCGCGGCACAGCTCGACGTCTGCGGGGTCGTCGACGGTCCAGCAATACGTCGCACGGCCCGACGCAGCGGCACGGTCGACGAGATCCCGGTGCTCCCGGAGCGTCATGATCGACGGGCCGATCGCGGTGGCGCCCACGGTAGTGGCAGCACTCCCCCGCAGATACCGGGAGGTTTCGCCGAGCAACACGGTGGGCAGCAACGGAGCTGCCCGGCGGATCCGCCATACCGCGCTGCCCGCGAACGACATCACCACCACGCGGGAGAAGTCGGCCGACGCAGGCGTCGCGAGCCCGAAGCTCGCCAGCGCGTCGAGCAGCTTCGCCTCGACCAGCGCACCGTACCGGACGGGATGTTTGGTCTCGACGAACAGTTTGACCGGCACACTCGTCCAGTCCATGACGAGCTCGAGCAAACGGTGCAGGGTGAGCAGTTCCGCAGGTTCACCGGGCTTGCCGTAGTCGTGCTCGGACAGTTCGGCGAGAGTCATCTCGCTGACGACACCCGTTCCGTCGGACGTGCGGTCGATCGTGCGGTCGTGGATGCACACGAGGTGCCCGTCACTGGTGAGCCGCACATCGCACTCGAGTCCGTCGGCGCCTTCCGCGAGGGCCAGTTCGTACGCGGCGAGAGTGTGCTCGGCCTTGGCCGCCGACGACCCCCGATGTGCGACCACCCGAGGGCGATCCACGGCGCTCACGTGCTTGCCACCGGTTGGGGTACGTCGTCGCGCTCGTCCTGGGTAGCGGCCGGAGTGTCGTCCTGCGACAGGGACGCCGTGTCGGCCGGGCTGCCGGCGGTCGCGGCGCGCGGCACGATCGGGGCAATCGGCGCGTATGCGGGTCCGGTGGCGTAGGTGAATCTCCGGTGGCGCAGCGGCCTGCCCCAGATGTCCGTTCCCTCGAACAACCGCACCACGTGCAGCGTCGTGAGCGCGACCGCCGTGGCCAGCGCCGCAGCGAACGCCGCGAGCAGCACGCCGTCCGCACGGGCCTGGATCGTGTCGCGCTGACGCCACAGCACGACCACGACGAACATCACCGCGTCGAGTACCCACAGCACCCACCAGATCCGGATCGCCCGGAGAAGCCTGGGGTCGCGACCGGCGATCTCGGTGAGGAGCACTCCCGGCATCGCGAGGTTGACTCCGGGCACGACGACACCGAGCAGCACCGTCGGCGACGGCCGGGGATCGACCTCGCCGCGTTCGGCGAAGACGCGCCGGCGTAGTTCGAGCAGGCGCACCGCGCACGCGACGGCCGCGGCGAGCGCGACGAACGGTGCACCCACCTGCGTCGCCCACACGGCGGCGTCGGAGACCGCGAGAGCCAGCGGGTCGACGA
This sequence comes from Rhodococcus sp. NPDC060084, assembly GCF_042730335.1. Classification (NCBI taxonomy): domain Bacteria; kingdom Bacillati; phylum Actinomycetota; class Actinomycetes; order Mycobacteriales; family Nocardiaceae; genus Rhodococcus; species Rhodococcus sp. NPDC060084. The sequence continues at coordinate 5,821 of NZ_JBHWWX010000050.1, read as the reverse complement.
GTCTGGTCCGGTTGAACACCAGCAGTCCGTACCGGAACGCCTCGGCGAGAGCCGCGAGGCCGAAGACGACGGCGGCGCCCACGAGGAGTGTCGGCGCGAGATCGGAGATCGTCTCGCTACGGCTCGGTTCGTACTCGGTGTCGACCGGCCGCGGATCTGTCAGTCCCCAGCGCGGTATCTCCCGGTATCGCGGCGTCGGAGCCGTCCCGCGCGTGCGCGTGGGCTCAACGGGACCGATCGGTACCGCCGGGCGCGCGACCCAGCGAAAGTTGCGGCGCGACGGGGGAACCGGAACGTCGGTGGAGACGGGCGAGAGCAGGACGCCACGGCAGGATGGGCACCACTGCCGGGGCTGATAGGTCACCGGCCAGCGGTTTTCGCACCGAACACAGATCTGGTAGGCGGCCATCAATAGATCTTCGCGGGTTCATCACCGTCGGAAACCAGGGGAAGACCGCTCTTCTGCCACGCCACCATGCCACCGTTCACCTGGATGGCGTCGTACCCGATGCGGTTGAGGTACTGGACTGCGCCGAGCGAGCGTCCGCCCTGGCGGCAGACCACGTAGACCTCGGCATCGATGTCGATTTCCTCGAGTCGTGCTGGGACGTCGGCCAGCGGAATGTGGACCGCGCCGGGTGCGTGTCCGAGCGCCCATTCGTCGTCTTCGCGTACGTCGAGGAGTACAGCGGCGGCGTTGGTCTCTGGCACCTCGTCCACAGACACGGTGGGGACGTCGGAAAAACTCACGATTCCAATAGTGGCACGTGCTGCGGGGCGATGCAGCCGAGGACGCTTCACTACGCGCTCGTGTCACGTCCACACACCGCAGGTCCTGGAGTTATCCACAGTTTCCACAGGTTCATCCCCAGGCTCTACCGGAGGTGGGGATGCCGGGCTCGAGACACGTCACATCCTCGGTCGTTCGGTACGAAACCCGGGGCGAGGGGGCACCTGAAATGATGGATTCATGGAACTACGAATCTTCACCGAACCTCAGCAGGGCGCCACGTACGACGATCTTCTCGCCGTCGCACAGACAGCCGAGCGGCTCGGTTACGGCGCATTCTTCCGTTCCGACCACTATCTGGCCATGAACGCCGACGGCCTGCCCGGCCCCACGGACGCGTGGATCACGCTGGCCGGACTCGCGCGCGACACCTCGACGATCCGGCTCGGCACCCTCGTCACGTCGGCCACGTTCCGCTATCCCGGTCCGCTCGCCATCTCCGTCGCACAGGTCGATGCGATGAGCGGCGGCCGTGTCGACTTCGGTTTCGGCGCAGGATGGTTCGAGGAGGAGCATCTCGCCTACGGCATCCCGTTCCCGTCCCTGAAGGACCGTTTCGACCGGCTCGAGGAGTCGCTGGCCGTCATCACCGGACTGTGGGACACACCCGTCGGCGAGACGTTCTCGTACGAGGGCACGCACGTGCGGATCCAGAACTCACCGGCGCTTCCGAAGCCGCAGCAGCAGCCCCATCCGCCCATCGTGATGGGCGGCGCCGGCAAGAAGCGCACACCCGCCCTCGCCGCACGGTACGCCGACGAGTTCAACGTGCCGTTCATGTCGGCCGAGGACACCGAGGTGTTGTTCGACCGTGTGGCAGGGGCATGCCGCGACGCCGACCGCGACCCGGCCACGCTCACGTACTCCAATGCCCTCGTGCTGTGCTGCGGGCGCGACGAAGCCGAGATCGCCCGCCGCGCCGAACGGATCGGCCGGGAGGTCGGCGAGCTGCGCGAGAACGGTCTCGCGGGCACCCCCGCGGAGGTCGTCGAGAAGATCAAGAGCTACGCGGCGGTCGGCTCGCAGCGCATCTACCTGCAGATGCTCGATCTCAGCGACCTCGAACACCTCGAGCTGGTCGCGGCGGAGGTCATGCCGGCCGTGCGCGACCTGTAGCCCTCACAGCTGGAAAACGGTGGCTCAGTAGCTGCTGGTGGAGCCGAGGAACGCCTCGATCTCCCGGTTCCACCGGCGGCGACGGGTGCGCTCGAGTCCCCACCGCGCCGACTCGAACATCGTGATCGCCAGCGCGACCGACAGCGCCCACAGGAACACACCGGCGCAGACGGCAGAGACCTTGGCGGCGGCCACCGTGAGCGGAGGGTCGGCGAGTTCACCCGAACGGGCGTCGACCCACACCGTCACGTCGCCCCCGGTAACGGACCAGCTGTCCACCGGAACCACGGCCCGGCGCTGCTCGTCCCCCCACTGCCAGGTGGCCGACGCGGGGGCGGTAACCGACGACGCGACCTCTCCCCCTCCCGGCGCGGCAGGGTCGGGCGCGGACTCGAGGGTCGCGGAGACCGGGGTGCGTTCGGTGCTCTGCTTCTCGGCGAGCGCTACCCAGGACTGCCACGATCCGGCGCCGACGACCCCGGCGACCGGAATCGTCAGCGCGAGGGTGGTGAACAGCACGAAGAACAACCACGCTTCGATGCGGTCGGCCCGGCGTACGAGCGGATTCCCGCCGCGCCGGCTGCGGCGCATGCGCTCGAGGTAGTCGCCCGCGCACGTCGAGGTTTTCACGGTGACCGGTCCTCCCCCTCGGCAGTCGTGTTCTCCGAGGATGCGACGGTCGTCGGCGGATTTCAAGACGCGACGACCGATTCGCGCACCCCGGACTCACGCTCCGGGAGGTGCCGGGAACGGGATCAGGCGCCGAGCCCCACCGGGCAGCTCACGCCGGTTGCGTGCACCGGGCAGTAACCGTGGGGATTCTTCGCGAGGTACTGCTGGTGGTAGTCCTCGGCGTAGTAGAAGTGCGTCAGAGGTGCGATCTCGGTGGTGACAGCGCCGTAGCCGGCTGCCGCGAGCCGCTCGCCGTACGCTTCGGCCGTCGCCTCGGCCATCTCGATCTGCGTCTCGTCGTGCGTGTAGATCGCCGAGCGGTACTGGGTTCCCTGATCGTTACCCTGCCGCATCCCCTGCGTCGGATCGTGGTTCTCCCAGAACTCCTGCAGGATGCGCGCGTAACCGATCACCTTGGGATCGAAGACGACGAGCACGACCTCGGTGTGACCGGTCCGGCCCGAGCACACCTCTTCGTACGTGGGGTTGGGCGTGTAACCACCGGCGTACCCGGCGGCGGTCGAGTACACGCCGTCGAGTTGCCAGAACTCCTTCTCCGCACCCCAGAAGCACCCCATCCCGACCACGGCGGTCTGCAGCCCCTCGGGGAAGGGGGGAACGATGCGATTGCCGTTGACGTAGTGGGTCTCGGGAACGACTACGGGCTCGGAACGCCCGGGTAGTGCATCCTCGCGGGCCACCATCTGCGACTTGGAACCTGCACGGGCCAGAATCTCGTCGAACCAGGACATGTCCCGATGCTACGCGCGGGGACCGGTGGTGGCCGGTTCCGCGGCCACCGTGCGGGCCGGCGTGAGCCACCGGGTGCTGATCCACCGTGCCGCGGGTACTTCGACACCGCGGTAGACCACTTCCGCCACGAGGGCGCAGCCGAGCAGCACGCACACGATCGCACCGGTCTGCCCCACCACCCCGACCGTGTTCTCGTAGATCCGGTACATCACCAGGGTGTGCGTGAGGTAGATGGCGTAGCTGCGGGTCGCGACCCAGTCGACGACCCGGAGATGCGCGAAGCGGCCGTTGTAGCGGGAGACCAGCACGACGCATGCGAACACCACGGTGATGGTCCACAGGTAGCGCGTCCCCGCCCAGTACACCTGGGTGTCGGTGGCGAGCACGATCACGTGGACCTGCGCCAGCAACGCCAGGACGAGCCCGCGGCCGGAGATCAGTCCGGCCCATCCGAGGTAGGCGATCTGCCCGAGGAACACCGTGGGGAGCGTCGCCGCGATCCGGGAGAGGAAGGGCACGCTGTACGGCTCCGGGATGTACAGGTTGTAGATGAGCACCAGCATGCACAACACGGCCCCGAGGACGGGAATGATGAGCGGGTTGGCGCGCAGGAGCGAGCGGCCGGCGACGCAGTACAGGTAGAAGACGATCTGCACGGCGAGCGTCCAGGCGACTCCGAGCACGGCCACCTGCGGCTTCAGGAAGAAGGCGCCGAGGATGAAACTCAACGCGGCCTCGGAGTTCGAGACACCCGTGTGACCACTGAACATGCCGTTGATACCGAGCCGGACCAGCACGATCGCGGCGAGGATGCAGACCCAGAACGCGGGAACCAGGCGCGCGGCGCGGGCGATGAGGAAACGCCGGGGTGATTGCCGCATGGCGGACCGGGTGATGAGGAGCCCGGTGAGCATCATGAACGCCGCGACCCCGACGAACGACAGATGCTGGTTCAGCCCGGCCCCGTCGACGAAGACCCGGTACACGAGGTCGATGCCCCACCATCCGGTCCCGAGGTCGTCGATCAGATAGAACGAGATATGGGAATAGACGACCGCGAGCACTGCTGCGAACCGCAGCAGATTGACGCCCGGAAGATCCACGCGAGGTGCGTCGACCCCGTTCGCGGGTTCGTTCAGGAAGGGCCGATACACCGCCCAATGTTAAGGTTCCGCTCTCGAGCGTCACCAATTGGTCCAGCTCGACCGGGGTTTCTGCTGGTCGCGGGAGATGTCCTCGCGGGAAACGGCGATTCTCGTCGCTGCCGCCCCGAGCCTCGTGGGCGTACGTCCGAGTGACAGCTGTGGTTGCGCAGGGTGTACTTATGAGTTGGGGTGGAAACCACACGGTGTGGGTAATCCACACAAGTGTTGTGGTGAAACCCGCAAGGCACGGAAACAACCGCACGGGCCCTACCGGGCTCGCAAAGAAGGGACCCTCGTGGCTGAGTACACACTTCCGGAACTGCCCTACGACTATGCAGCGCTCGAGCCGCATATCTCGGCGAAGATCATGGAGCTGCACCACGACAAGCATCACGCGACCTACGTCGCAGGTGCGAACACCGCTCTCGAGAAGCTGGCCGAGGCGCGCGAGAACGGCACGCTGGCCGCTCAGGCAACCAAGCTCGAGAAGGATCTCGCCTTCCACCTCGGTGGCCACACCAACCACACGGTGTTCTGGCAGAACCTCTCCCCCGAGGGTGGCGACAAGCCCGAAGGCGAGCTGGCCGCGGCGATCGACGACGCGTTCGGTTCGTTCGACAAGTTCCGCGATCACTTCTCCGCGAACGCGAACTCCATCCAGGGCTCCGGCTGGTCGATCCTGGCCTGGGATTCCATCGGGCAGCGTCTGCTCATCGTGCAGCTGTACGACCAGCAGGGCAACATCCCGATCGGCCTGACCCCGCTGCTCATGCTCGACATGTGGGAGCACGCCTTCTACCTGCAGTACCAGAACGTGAAGGCCGATTACGTCAAGGCGTTCTGGAACATCGTGAACTGGGCCGACGTGCAGGCTCGCTTCGACCGGGCACGCACCCAGACGGCAGGTCTGATCGTCTAGAGCCCGAGGCTCCGATCGGCTGAGCCGAATCGGCTGCGCCGGATACGAACGGAGGGACGCCGCAGCGCGGCGTCCCTCTTGCCGTATCCGGCCCCCACCCGGACTGGCACTCGGCACCTCTTGTGTGCAAGCACGAGAAGTGGGCATTCTTCGTCTACCGGCCATAGGGCCGGGACCCGGCTTGCAACGGCGCGACCGGACCGGCTCGAGTGGATCGGGGTGGGTTCGATGACGGACTACGCACACGGACGGATCGAACTCGCCGCATTTCAGGCGGCAGGAGCGCTGCGCGGTTTCGTGGGGGGGGGGGGGGGGGCCCCCCCCCCCCCCGCGGGGGAGGGGAAACGAAGCCGGGTGGGGGGGGGGGGGGTGGGTGGCGGGCGGGTTGCCACCCACCACCCCATGGGGGTGAAATGTGAGGGTGGT
>NZ_JBHWWX010000049.1:0-26714 GCF_042730335.1 Rhodococcus sp. NPDC060084 | reverse complement strand
GGCTCACGCCCGCCGTCGGCGGCTTCACGTGCTCGCGCCCCTGCCCCGGAGTTGCGGCAGCAGAACCGGACCGAACCGTTACCGGTGGTAACCTTTTTCGCCGGGCGTGACGCGCCCGGTGGAGAGCTTCGTACGAGTGGGTGAATCGGTGTCGGGCGTGGTCGCGGGGTTCACCGTCATCTTCGTCATCATCGCGATCGGATTCGTGCTGGGACGCCGGGGAACGCTGGGCGCCGAAGCGCAGACCGTACTCAGCCGGCTCGTATTCTTCGTGGCCACTCCCGCCCTCCTGTTCGACGCGCTCGCCACGTCCGACCTGGCGGTCATCTTCTCCCCGAACCTGTACGTCGCCGCGGCCACCGCGTTCGTCGTCGCCATCGCGTACTTCGTCATCGCAGCCCTGTGGCTGAAACGTTCCGTACCCGAACTCACCATCGGCGCACTCTGCGCCGGGTACGTCAATTCCGCGAACCTCGGAATCCCCATCGCGGTGTTCGTTCTCGGCGACGCCTCGTTCGTCGCGCCCCTGCTGCTCTTCCAGATCGTGGTGCTCTCCCCTATCGCCCTGACGATGCTGGATCTGTCGACCATGCGTGCCGGAGCGTCCAGACTCGACACCCTCACGGCCCCGTTCAAGAACCCCATCGTTCTCGCGGGTGCCGCCGGACTCGCCGTCGCGGTCAGCGGCTGGACGGTGCCCGCGGCGATCCTGCAACCGTTCCACCTGCTCGGGGGAGCCTCGGTGCCCGGCGCGCTGCTCGCGTTCGGACTGTCGCTGCAGGGCGTGCGAGTGCTCGAGAAGGGTACGAGCCCGCGACGGGACGTCGCACTGGCGTCGGTGCTCAAGATCGTCGTGCAACCGCTGCTCGCGTACGCGATGGGCCGCTACCTGCTCGGACTCGACGGGCACGCGCTGTTCGCCGTCGTCGTGGTCGCGGCCCTCCCCACCGCCCAGAACGTCTTCGTCTACGCGAGCGCGTACGGGCGCGGAATGGTCCTCTCGCGCGACGCGGCGCTCGTCACCACCCTCGCCTCGATACCCGCGATCGGCATCGTCGCGAGCCTGCTGACCTGAGCGGCGGCCGTCAGGAACGCCCGCGCGACCACGCCTCCCACAACCGGGCGTACCGACCGCCGCGGCGCACCAACTCGTCGTGGCTGCCCTCCTCGACGATGCGTCCGTCGTCCATGATCACGATCCGGTCCGCTGTGGCGGCGTGGCTGAGCCGGTGCGCGACGATCAGCGCCGAACGCCCCCGCAGCGCTTCCTCCGCCGACCGCTCCAGTTCGTCGGCTCCCGCCGATCCGGCGTCGGCGGTGGCCTCGTCGAGAATGACAAGGGCCGGATCGAGCAGGATCACTCGCGCGAGTGCGAGCTGTTGTTCCTGCATAGGGGTGAGGACGTGCCCGCCCGACCCGACTTCGGTATCGAGGCCGTCCGGAAGCCGCGACACCCAGCCCGCCGCGCCGATCCGTTCGAGCACCGCGGAGAGTCGCTCGTCCGATGCCTCCGGCGCAGCCATCCGCAGGTCGTCACGCACCGAGCCGGAGAACACGTGGACCTCCTGCGTCAGGAGAGCGATCTCGCGGGTGCGCCGGTCGTCACCGAGCCGGTCGATCGGGACACCGCCGAAGGTGACGCTCCCGGCCGTCGGGGGATGCACCCCGGCAACGACCGACGCGAACGTCGTCTTTCCTGCTCCGGATGCGCCGACGAGAGCGACATGCTCGCCGTCGGCGATGGTCAGGTCGACGCCGTGCAGTATTTCCGGTCCCGACTCGTAGCCGAATCGCACTCCGCGGGCGACGACTTCGCGGCCCGTAGGCTGCGGCAGCTCCTGTCCCGTGGTGCCGGTCTTCTCGTACTCTTCGCACTCCTCGATGAGCCCCGCGATGCGCGAGAGCGACGCGAGGCCGCTCTGCAGGTCGTCCATGACGAGGAGCAACTGCCCCATGGGACCGAACAGCCGCAGGAAGAACAACATCGCGGTGGTGGTGACGCCGACGGTCACAGCATCCCGGTCGACGAGCACGAAACCAACCAGCAGGATGGACGCCATCCCGAGGAACTCGGCAAGATTGATGCGGCCGAACAGGCGGTTGACCACGATCCGCGCGCGCAACTCCCAGCGCGCGACCCACCACGAGTGCTCGTCGATCGGTCCCGCGAGACGAGGCCCGAGGTCGAACGCGTGCACGGTCGCCAGCCCACGGATGCCGCCGAGCACGTGGTGCGCACGCTCCCCCATGGCCACCCGCGACTCCCGGTACACCGGTGGCGCGTCGCGCGTGTACATCCGGGCACCGATGTAGTGGACGGGCAGCACGACGATCAGAACGAGGAGGAACCGCCAGTCGAGTGCGGCGAGGCCGAACATTGTCAGCACCACCGTGAACAGCGCACCCGAGATGGCAGGTGCGGCGGTACGGATGGCCGAGCCCACCTGGGAGACGTCGTCCGTGGCACGCGAGACCAGGTCGCCGCTGCCCGCCGACTCGATGCGCGAGAGCGGCAAGCGCATCGCAGCGGTGAGCATGCGTTCCCGTAACCGGGCCAGCCCGGTTTCGAACAACCGGGAGGTCAGGACGAGTCCGAATCCGCCGAGAGCCGCGGCGGCGACGGTCCCCGCGACCATGGCGGCTGCGAGCCACGCGATGTCGCCGAGGTCGCCGCCCTCGAGCACCACGTCGACCGAACGTCCCATCGCCCACGGGGTGACGAGCCCGGCCGCCGCCCCGAGGACCAGAACCACGAGGACAGCACAGGTCTCGCGGCCTTTCCCGGCGAACGACGCGCGGGCGATGCGTACCGTGCCGCGGGCGTCGGACGTGCGGAAACGTTCGCCGGCGCGGGAGGTGGTTGCGGTCATGGCTGCTCCTGCTTCGGAACCGACGGCATCGCGGACCCGGCCGGCAGGCTCAGGATCTCGTCGGCGACGGCGGTGAACGCCGGTGATCGGGTGAACACGATCGTGGTGTGACCGCGCCGCGCTTCCGGCAGGCGTTCGGCGATCGTCGCCTCGGTGACGGAATCGACGGCGGTCGTCGGATCGACGAGCACCAGCACGTCGACCGGGGACGCGAGCGCCCGTGCCAGGGCGACCCGCTGTCGCTGCCCGCCGGAGAGCAGCCTGCCGGCCTCCCCGACCGGAGTGTCGAGACCCGCGGGCAGCACCCGCGCGACGTCGTCGCACGCCGCGGCGAACACCGCCCGGGTCACGCGTGCATCGGCATCGGCCGCGTCCGGCGGGATCCCCGCGGCGATGTTCTCGAGGATTGTGCCTTCGAACAGGTGCGACGCGTGGGGCACGACACGCAGGCTGCGCCGCGCGGCGCCTGCTCCGAGTTCGGCCAGGTCCACACCCCCGACCAGCACCCGGCCCTGTTCGGGGAGGTGCACTCGCGACAGCACGGCGACGAGGTCCGCGGTGGCGTCGGCATCGGCCCGGACCACCACGAATGCTCCTTCCGGGACCGTGGCGGTCAGGGCGCGCACGTGTCCGGCGGTGAGGCAGTCGAATTCGACGGTGGCGCGGCCGTCGGTGTCGCGATCACCCACAACGACGGCGGCCGGAGCCTGGAGGATGCCGAGCACACGCTCGGCCGATGCGACCGCCGATGCCCACGCGGCGCCCATGCTGGTGCCGAGCGCCGCGAGTGGACCCATGATCACCTGGGTGACACCGACGACGGTGATGAGCTGGCCGACGGTCAGCGAACCGGTGACAGCCATCGCACCGGCCGCGATCGCGACCCCGGCGACGAGCATCCCGGAGACGAGTTCCATGGTCGCGACATAGGCCCCTTCGGCCCGTGCCGAGCGCAGCACACCGTCGAGCGCGCGCCTGCTGGCCGACAGGTAGCGGCGGGACGCCTCGCCGTCGGCTCCGATTCCTTTGACCACGCGGATACCGGAGACCAGGTCGGTGGCCGTCCCCGCTGCCGTACCCGCGACCTTCTGTTCTTCGAGGCTGCGCCGGCGCAGCGGACCGGAACCCTTGTCGAGCAACCAGAGGATCAGCGGTGCCCCGGTCAGGATCGCGACGCCCAGCATCCAGGAGGTGCTGAGCAGGACGACCCCACCGAAGAGGACCGCGGCGAGGTGACCCACGGGATACACCGCGACGGCGATCCCGCGGGCGAGTTGCTCGACGTCGGACGTCGCGATGTTGAGCGTCACGCCGGGCGCCTGCGGCGGCCCGCCCACACCGCGGACATCGAGGATGCGATCGGTGACCCGGGTCCGCAGGCGGTGCTGGACCGCGAGCATTCCGGCCTGCCCGATCCTGCCGCCGAAGCGGGCGGAGAACGACAGGACCACGAACACTGCCGCGAGCACGAGCAGCCACGCGACCAGAGCGCCGGCGTCGCGGGTGGCAACGGCGCGGTCGATGGCCTGCCCCATCACGACGGGCACGAGGGTCTCGCAGATCTGATGCACCGAGACGAGGACCGCGGCCGGGACGGTCCATTTCCGGGCGGCGAAGATCGTCCGCACCGTGAACTGCCGGGGCGTGGTCTGCGCGTCCACCCGGATCTCGGGCGTGGGCATGGCCTGCGCCGGCGGGTCGAACAGGACTGGCAGCCTCATGGTCCTCCGGGGAGTCGGTCGCGGCGAGGACCCGCCACGGGTGCGGGCTTAGGGTGACCGCATGCGTCTGATCGTCCTGCTCGCTTGTAGCGTTCTCGCCGTCGCCTGCGGATCCGGCAGCCATGACATTGAACCACTGCCGGAAATTGCTGTGCCGCAAGGGGCGACGGAGTTCACCGCGCGACCCGACATCGTCGACCCGCATCCGGTGCAGGTCCAGGGATGGTCACGTGCCGGAGACGACCGCATCGCCCTGCACTTCGAGACGGGAACGCCGGAATGCTACGGCGTGCACGCCACGATCACGGAGACCACCGACGCAGTGGGTGTCACGGTGCTCGGCGGCACCCTGCCCGAGGCTCAGGACCGCATGTGCATCATGATCGCCGTGACCGGGACGCTCGAGGTTCCGCTGGAGTCGCCGCTCGGAGACCGAGTCGTCACGGCGGGTGAGCCGCACTGACCACGTATCTCGACGACGTGACGCACACATCCCGAACACCTTACGGACGGTCGCCCCGACCGGCCCGAGCCGTCTACGAGGTACGGTGCCGGGCCGCATACCGTAGCGGCATGGCGATGTCGCTCACCCCGTCTCCCGCGGCGGCAGGCATCTGACCGATGTCCCACGCTTCCCGGATCGGCGTACCTCGCCATTGGCTGCTGTACCTGTGCACCGCGACCGCGCTGTTGCACGCGGCCTTCCAGTCGGTTCGTGTGCTCGTGTCGTACCGGATCCTCGCGCTCGGCGGCGATGCGACGACCATCGGCCTGGTCACCGCCCTGTACGCGATCGTGCCGTTGATCGCGGCGGTCCGGATGGGTCGTGCCGTCGACCGCGGTCACGCCACGATGATTCTGCGGATCGGGATCGTGGTGTCCACGCTCGGTGTCGGGCTCATCGCGGCAAGTTCGGGTCTGCTGGTGCTCGGCGCGGGCAACATCGTCCTCGGCTTGGGGCAGTTGCTCGTCACGGTATCCGGCCAGGCATTCGTCTCGATCCTGTCGCCGCCCGACCGGCTCGACCGAGGATTCGCCGGCATCACGCTCGGAGTCTCCGTCGGTCAGGCCGTGGGTGTGCCGGTCGCGGGAATCATCGCCGCCGGCCACAGCGCGGACGACGGCTATGTGGAGACCACGGGCGCGCTACTGGTGATGACGGCGATCTGCGCGGTGGCATTGCCGTTCGTGCTCGGCCTGCGGGAGCCGCCCGGTTCGGGGCGCACCGCCGACGACGGTGCACCCCAGTCGGTGCTCTCGATGCTCTCCACTCCCGGCATGAAACCGGCGATGCTGTCGAGTCTGATCGTCCTCGCCGCCGTCGACCTCGTGGTGGTGTACCTGCCGCTGCTCGGGGAGCAGTTCGGGTTCGGGGTGCTGCTCGTGTCGGCGCTGCTCACCGCGAGGACGCTCACGTCGATCCTGTCCCGCGCGCTGTTGCCGTGGGCGTTGCGGCACGTCGGCCGGCGCCGGTTGCTCATCTCCGCCACTGCGGGCACCGTCGTGCCGGTCGCGCTCATTCCGTTCCTGCCGAACCCGTGGCTCATCGCCGCGATGCTCGCGGTCTGCGGCGCGTTCTGGGGAGTCGGTCAACCACTCACGATGACCTGGGTCGTCGAACTGGTCGCCCCCTCCGACCGAGCCTCCGCGCTGGCGGTCCGGCTCACCGGCAACCGCCTCGGCCAAGTGCTCGTCCCCGTCGCCGCCGGCGGGATAGCCGGAATCGCAGGGGTGGCGTCGGTCTTCTGGGTGACCGCAGCACTGCTGTCCGCCGCGGCCACCTCGACGTGGCGGGCCCTGCGAACCTGACCCGCTGCCCACGTCAGCGGCGGCGCATCCGCACGTAGTCGCCCACCACCGCGGCGCCGAGGCCGTCGAGGTCGGGTGCCACGACCCGTACCCCCACCCGGCGGGCCATCCGGTCGACGATCCGGGCCAGCCCGGGATCCGTCGCCGAGCCGGAAGATCGTCACCTGGGCGCCGATCTTGCCGAGATGGTCGAGTTCGCGCACGGTCAGGCCCAGAGTCCTGGCGCTCGGCGGATAATCGAACGCCGCGTACCCCTCGGGTTCGAGGTGGGCGGTGGGCTCGCCGTCGGTCACGACCAGCACGACGGGCTGCGCGTTCGGATGACGACGCAGGTGCCGGCCCGCGAGCATCAGCGCGTGATGAAGATTGGTCCCCTGCTCGTACACACCGTCGAGGCCCGCCAGTTCCGGTGCGGTGACCACGCGCGCGTGCCGCCCGAACGCGATCAACTGCAGCGCGTCGCCCCGGAACCGTGTGGACACCAGGTGGTTCAGTGCCAGAGCGGTGCGCTTCATCGGCACCCAGCGGCCGTCCATGACCATCGAGAACGACGTGTCCACGAGCAATGCGACCGCCGCCTGAGCTCGCTGCTCGGTATCGACCACCTCGACATCGCTCACCGACATCCGGACCGGCACGCCGGGGCTGCGCAGCGTCGCGTTGGTGAGGGTGCGCACGACGTCCCACGGCTCGGTGTCGCCGAACTCCCAGGCCTTCGTCGCACCGGTGGGCTCCCCCATCGCCCCGGCGCGGCGCGATTCACGCTGACCCGTGCGGGACGATATCCGGTTCATCACGTCCCGCAGCGCGGTCTGCCCGAGCTGACGCATCGCCTTGGGCGAGAGCCGCCACTTGCCGTCCGCGCCGCGGTCGAAGAATCCCTCTTTCTGCAGTTCCTTCTCGAGATCGGCGAGTGTGCGAGCGTCGGCCACGGCCTGCGGACCGAGGTGGCGCTCGAGTTCGTCGAGATCGATGTCGTCGAGAGAGGCCCCGGCGTACTGCTGGGACAACTGCTCCGCGAGCCGGTCGAGTTCCGCGATCTCCTGGAGCGCCGAGGTCGCCTCACCGAGTCCCATCCCCTCGTCACCCCGGGTACGTTCGGATCCCGCCCAGTCCTCACCGGGCCGCGCGGCACGGAGATGTCCGTCGAGCCGGTCGAGCTGATTCGTCAACGACGGCGACCCGAACGCCTGCTGCGCGAGTGCGTCGAGTTCCTCCCGCTGTTCCGGCGTCAGCGAGTTCCGTAGCCGCTGCGCGGCGGCTGCCCGCTGCGCGAGCGAATCGAGCAGTTCCTCCACGTTCTGGGGATCGTCGGGAAAGAACTCGCCGTGCTCGGCCATGAACTGTTCGAAATCCTCGGGTGTGTCCTCCCCGCGCGCATGCTTGTCGAGGAGGTTGTTGAGGTCCTCGAGCATCTCGGAAATGCGCTGCCGGTCTTCCTCGGTGGCACCTTCCAGTGCCTGCTTCATTCCGGCGAACCGCTGGTCGAGCATTTCCCGGCCCAGCAGATCCCGGATCTTCTCGTAGTCCTGCCGCGCCTTGTCGCTGCGCCAGTCGTAGTCGGCGAGTTCCTGAACGGCCTGCGCTGTCGACGCCGGCAGTTCCTCGATCCGCATCTCGGCGAACCGGGCGTCGTCGTCGAGGGCGCGCGCGAGTTCCTTCCGTTCCTCGAGCACCGCCCGGTCGAGGAGTTCGCGCACCTCTCTCAGAGTGCCGTCGAGATCGGTGCGGTCGAGCAGTTCCCTCTTGCGCCGGTTGGCCTGCGCGGCAAGCTTGTCGAGTCCGCGCATGCTGCTGCTGCCGCGCCGCAGCAGTTCGCGCAGGGCGCGTTGTGGCGACGCCCCGCCGAGGACGTCGTCGCCGATCGCGGAGAGCGCGTCGCGCAGATCCACGGGTGGCGCGAGCGGGTCGCCCCCGTGGTACGGGCCGTACCTCGCGGAACGGTCCATCAGGAGTACACCGCCGCGCCGCGCGGGCCGGCGTCCTTTGCGATGCGCCGCGCCAGATACAGGCCCTCGAGTGCGAGTTCGATTGCGGCGGCGCGAGAGCCGCTGTCGGAAGCGCCGAGTCGTTCGGCGACCGTGTCGAGGACCGGCAGTTCGGGCAGCGCGTCGAGCAACGATTTCGCAGTGACGCGCTCGCCGGTGATCACCGGCTCACCCTGCTCGACCGCGGCGACGAGTGGGGCGAGATCGATCCCGGCCAGCCGCGTGCGCGCCGTGTCCGCGGTCGCACGACGCAGCAGGTGGTCGAGGATCTCGAATTCCCGTCCTTCCTCCCCTGATTCGAACTCCACCTTTCCGCGTAGTACCTCGACGACGGTGGCCAGGTCGACGGGCCGCGCCACGGGGTCGTCCTCACCGAGCACCGCGCCGCGGTGCACGGCAGCGGCCGCGACGGTTTCGGCGCCGGCCACGGCGAAGCGCGCGGAGACACCGGAGCGCTGGTCGACCGACGTCGACTCGCGCAGCAACCGCGTGAAGCGCGCGAGAATCTCGACGAGGAAATCGGGAACGCGGGCCTGCAGGTCGGCTTCCTGCTCGATCACCGCGACCTCGTCGTCGAGTTCCATGGGGTAATGGGTGCGGATCTCGGCACCGAACCGGTCCTTGAGCGGAGTGATGATCCGGCCGCGGTTGGTGTAGTCCTCCGGGTTCGCGCTCGCGACGAGCAGCACGTCGAGCGGGAGCCGGAGTGTGTAGCCACGCACCTGGATGTCGCGCTCCTCCATGACGTTGAGCAACGACACCTGGATGCGCTCGGCGAGATCGGGAAGCTCGTTGATCGCGACGATTCCGCGGTGGGCGCGTGGGACCAGCCCGAAGTGGATCGTCTCGGGATCACCGAGGCTGCGTCCTTCCGCCACCTTCACCGGGTCCACGTCCCCGACGAGGTCGGCGACGGAGGTATCGGGAGTTGCCAGCTTCTCGGCGTAGCGCTCGCTGCGGTGTCGCCACGCGACCGGCAGATCGTCGCCGAGTTCGGCCGCGCGGCGGAGCGAGACGGGCGTAATGGGTTCGTAGGGGTGCTCACCGAGTTCGGATCCCGCGATCACAGGGGTCCACTCGTCGAGCAGTAACGCGAGGGTACGCAGCAGGCGCGTCTTGCCCTGGCCTCGTTCGCCGAGAAGGACGACATCGTGACCGGCGAGCAGTGCCCGCTCGAGTTGGGGGACCACGGTCTCGTCGAATCCGACGATGCCGGGCCAGGGATCGGTGCCGTCGCGCAGCGCGGCGACGAGGTTCTGCCTCATCTCGTCCTTGACGGGACGATGTACGTGGCCGGAGGCGTGCAGCTCTCCGAGGGTGGACGGGCGCGGTGTGGGAGACGTCACCTCATCCAAGGTACGACCGTGCGGCGGTTTCGGCACCTGCAAGCCGAGGAACCTCTTCTTCCCGGACGACCTGGGCCGCCGGATCCGGTGGATCGTCGAGAAACGTGCCCGCTGTGCGTCGCCGGAAGGCCGATTCGCCCGCGGTGGCCGCGGTCTAGGCTGGCGGAAAGGCATCGCCACCGGGCCAGGCCGGACACCTCGGTTCGTCTCCGCGATGATGGGTAGTCCCACAGACGAAAGGGGGCCGCGTGGATGCGTTTCCGGACTCGACACCGGACGAGCTGACGGCTGTGTACGCCCGGATGTCCGGAGTGCTGCTGTCCGAACAGACCGTCGCCACAGCACTGCAATTGATCACCTCCCTGGCCGTGGACACCCTGCCCGGATCGATCGGATCCGGGGTCAGTGTCCGCGGTATCAACGGGGACGAGGTCACCTCCGCCGCGACCGATCGGATGGTCGAACGCGCCGACGCGTTGCAATACGAACTCGGCCAGGGACCGTGCCTCACCGCATGGCACGACGGGGTGATCGTGCGCGTCGACGACGTCGGCACCGATCCCCGGTGGCCGCTGTGGTCGGCACGGGTGGACTCGACCGGTATCCGGTCGGTGCTCAGCGCGCCGCTGGTCACCGCGGACCGGTCGTGGGGGGCGATCAAGGTGTATTCCGACCGCGCCGGGGCCTACGACGAGACCGAGGTCGGCCTGCTGCGGCGGTTCGCGGCCCAGGCCGCCATTCTGGTCGCCAACGTGCACACCTTCCGCAGTGCCGAACGGCTCAGCGACAACCTCAAGCGCGCGCTGCACACCCGGGATCTGGATCGCCACCGCGAAGGGCATCGTGATGTTGCGCGAACAACTGGACCCCGATCAGGCCATGCGGTGGCTGATCGAGCAGTCCAGCCTGTCGGGAACCACCCTGGCAACCCTGGCAGAGACGCTCGTCGAGGCGGCCGGTGACGAAGCGGGGTGAGCAGGTGATGCGTCTGTTTCCGTCCGGCGAGGCGCATCGCCGGTTCCTCGAGGCGCTCGCCGCGACCGGGCTGAGTCTCGACGAGTTGTGGTTGCGCTACTTCGCGCTCGGCGGGGATGCGGGCAAGGTCGAGATCGAGGCCTATCTCGACGGAATGGTGCCGTTGTCGGTTCTGCAGCACGACCTTCTCGCGCATGCCGTCAACGAGCGTCTCGCGGAGATCGCTCCACCGCGCGCGCCCTACGCGGAGGAACTGCCCGCCCCGGAGTCCGCAGACAACGACACCGAATCCGGCCGTATCGACGGCACGGCGGCCGGTGCCGAAGACGGTGACAGCAGGGGGCCGGACGTCGACGACGACGCACCCTGACGCCGCCGGGGCGAGACCTCCGTTCGGCGGCACTCCGCAGGTACGCACCCATAAGGTGCCTGAATACGGAACGTCGGGGGCTCTTCTGATAGACACGGTGTATGTCGGACACCGAGATCACCTTTTCCAGCGGCGACGTGACCCTGCACGGCAGCGTCCGGGTACCCGTGTCGATGAGGAGGGGTGTGGTGCCCGGAGTGCTCCTGCTCGCCGGCAGCGGTCCTACCGACCGCAACGGTGACAGCGCCCTGCTTCCGGGGCCGATCGGCACGCTGCGCCACCTCGCCGACGTCCTCGAACCGCACGGCTTCGCCAGCCTGCGCTACGACAAGCTCGGCAGCGGCGTGACCGGCCTCGGACCGTACGACGTCGAGGACGTCGCCGATCTCGGGTTCTCCACGTTCATCGACGCCGCGTCCGCAGGTCTCGATTTCCTCGCAGGCCGGCGCGGTGTCGACGCGAACCGTCTCTACGTCGTCGGACACAGCGAAGGTGCGCTGATCGCCCTGGCGCTGGCGCAGGACAACCCGCGGATCAGGGGTATCGGTCTGATCGAACCCCTCGCGGTACGCCTGCTCGACCTGCTGACCGCCCAGATCGACGCCCAGCTCGACGCGGTGGTCGTCGCCCAGAAGCTCCCCGTGCAGATTGCCGACGAACTCCGGCTGGCGCTGACCGGAGCGGTCGAATCGCTGCGGGCCGACGGAACCCTCAGCGACCACCTGCCCGAACCCCTCCGTAACGCCGGGCTCGTTCCCGCGAACGCCAAGGCTCTCGCGGAGGAGGACGCGCTCGATCCCCGGATGCTCGCCGCCCAGGTCGACGGCGACCTGCCGGTGCTCTCGAGCGCATCGACCAAGGACATCCAGGTGCGTATCGAGGACGTGGACGCTCTCGACGACGCGCTCGTCCACACCCGCCTGACATCGCTGCGCATGACCCGCACCAACCACGTCCTCAAGGACATCGGGGACCAGCAGTCCACGGGCGCCGACTACATCGCCGACCTGCCCTTCTCGGAGGAGTTCACGTCCGGTTTCGAGGCGTGGCTGAAGAGTCTGTGACCGGGTCCGCGAAATAACAAATGTCGCTTTCACGTTATTGGTGTATGGTTTCCCGTTAACCCGCTGGTACGCCCGAGAAAGGTACGGTTCGATGCGATTCAAGCACATGCACGTCATCGGCTGTTCCGTACCTTTTGCGCACCTTCATTCCCACTTCGCCGCAAGGCCACCCCGAGAATAGAAGTCACACGACGACTCCCTTCTCGGGCACCCGGGCACATCGCCCCGGGTGCCCTTTCTTATCCCCACAGCTTCATTCCCCGACAGGAGAAACAACATCATGAAACTTCGCATCGAACCCGGCGGATCCGTCCCGTCGGACCTGCCCGGCGACCTGACCGGCCACGCCATCACGATCGATCTCAGCCGCGTCGGTGGCACCGAAAGCGGCGCCGCCGCAGCAGATCTGATCCGTGAACTGCTCGACCGGGGTGCCGCGCGGCTCGTCATCTCCGAGGGCCGCGGATCGCGCGGAACCGAGTCCGCACACGACGACGCCGCCCACTCGCACGCTGCCTGACCCGCAGGCACGTGCGCCGTGGACGGCGCCGTCCGGTATCTGTCAGTGGGCGAAGTGGCGGGCACCCGTCAGGTACAGGGTGATCCCGGCTTCACGCGCTGCCTCGATGACCTCGTTGTCGCGCACCGATCCGCCGGGCTGAACGACGGCCTTCACTCCGGCCTCGGTAAGCACTTGGAGGCCGTCCGCGAACGGGAAGAACGCGTCCGAGGCGGCGACGGAACCGACGACCCGGTCGCCCGCGCGTGCCACAGCCAGACGCGACGAATCGACGCGGTTGACCTGCCCCATGCCGACTCCGACGGTCGCGCCACCCGAGACCAGGAGAATCGCATTGGACTTGACGGCGCGCACCGTCCGCCACGCGAACTCGAGATCGCGCAGGGTGGCTTCGTCGGCGGCCTCGCCGCACGCGAGCTGCCAGTTGGCCGGTGCATCGCCCTCGGCATCGAGCGCGTCGCGTTCCTGAAGCAGGAGCCCGCCGGAAATCTGGCGCATCTCGATCTGCGAGGACGACGGCGAGTCGGCCCGCAGGATGCGGATGTTCTTCTTGCGGGAGAGCACCTCTACCGCACCGTCCGCATACGACGGCGCGATGACGACCTCGGTGAAGATCTCGGCGACCTGCTCGGCCATCTTCACGCTCACCTCACGGTTCGCGGCGATCACACCACCGAATGCCGACACCGGGTCGCATTCGTGGGCATTGCGGTGAGCGGTGGCGATGTCATCGGCGATCGCGATCCCACAGGGGTTGGCGTGCTTGATGATCGCGACGCACGGCTCGCGATGATCGTGCGCGGCGCGCCATGCGGCGTCGGCGTCCTGATAGTTGTTGTAGGACATTTCCTTGCCGTGGAACTGCTCGGCCTGAGCGAGTCCCGGCTCGCCCGACCCGTCCACGTAGAGGGCAGCCGCCTGGTGCGGGTTCTCGCCGTAGCGCAGCACATTCGCACGAGTCCACGTGGCGCCGGTCCAGGCGGGGAACTTCGCATCGTCGTCCGGAGCCGCGTAGCCACTGTTCATCCAGGTCGCCACCGCGACGTCGTAGGCCGCGGTGTGCTGGAACGCTTGCGCGGCAAGGCGCTTGCGCTGCTCGAGGGTGAAACCGCCGGCCGCAACGGATTCGAGGACATCGCCGTACGCGGCGGGATCCACGACCACGGCCACCGACGGATGGTTCTTCGCAGCGGCGCGCACCATGGACGGTCCGCCGATGTCGATCTGCTCGACGCACTCGTCGGGGCCGGCGCCGGAGGCAACCGTCTCCGTGAACGGGTAGAGGTTGACCACGACCAGTTCGAATGCCTCGATGCCCAGATCGGCGATCTGGTCGAGGTGGTCCTGCTTGCGGGTGTCCGCGAGGATGCCCGCGTGGACACGCGGGTGCAGCGTCTTCACGCGACCCTCGAGGCACTCCGGGAAGCCGGTGAGTTCCTCCACCTTCGTCACGGGCAGGCCCGCTCCGGCGATCGTCGCCGCGGTGGAGCCGGTCGAGACCAGCTCGACCCCCGCGTCGTGGAGTCCTGTCGCCAGTTCGACGAGTCCGCTCTTGTCGTACACGCTGACCAGCGCGCGGCGCACAGTCTTACGTTCGGTCACCGGGGATCACGGCCTTTCGTCCATCGGAAACAACTCCACGGGTCGCGACGGCGGCGACCACCTCTGCCAACAGCCGTCGCTCCACAACTTTGATTCGTTCGTGCAGGCTCGCCACGTCGTCGTCCTCGAGGACGGGCACCGCCTCCTGCGCGAGCACCGGGCCGGTGTCGACTCCGCCGTCGACGAGGTGCACGGTCGAACCGGTGACCTTCACGCCGTACGCGAGCGCATCGGGCACCGCGTGTGCACCGGGGAACGACGGCAGCAATGCCGGGTGGGTATTGATGATGCGTCCACCGAAACGGTCGAGGAACGCCGGTCCCAGGATCTTCATGAATCCGGCGGTGACCACGAGATCGGGCTCGAATTCGGCGACGGCCTCGGTGAGTGCGCGATCCCAGGCAGCCCTGTCCGGATGCTCGCGCAGGGACACCCGGAACACGGGGATACCGACTGCCGCCGAGTGCTCTTCGGCCGGGCACTCGCGGTCGACACCGACAGCGACGATGCGTGCGGGGTAGTCGTCGTCACGCGCCTGCTCGAGCAGTGATGCCAACAGGCTTCCCGTCCCGGACGCGAGTACGACGAGCCGCGCCGGTGCGGTGGGCGGCAACTGGTCACGCGAGGCAGTCAGGGCACTACTCCTGGAACTCGAGGGGGTCGGCCGACGAACCGGCCGTGTCAAAGCCTAGTCGGCGCCCTTCTTGCCCTTGCCCTTGCCCTCCGTGTCCGACTCCGCCTCCGACTCGGCGTCCGCCACGGCTTCTCGGCTTTCGTCCTCCCCGGACTCGTCCTCCGCAGACACGCCCTCCGACGTCTCGTCGGTGCGGGAGTCGGAGTCCGGGTCCGCGTCGTGATCGGAATCCTCGGCCGCGTCGCTGCGCTCCGCTGCCTCGTCATCCTCCCTCAGCTCGTCGTCGATCGGGTCATCGTCCAACTGCTCGTCGTCTACCTGCTCGTGGTAGTCCTCGCGCAGGACTGCGGCGGCCAGGCGACCCTCGCGCCACATGAGCAACTGGGCGACTATGAGCCCGAGCAGTCCTGCCCACGCGAACAGGAGCACGCCGGCGAGCCACCATCTGGCCCCGACGACCCCGAAGATTCCCAGTGGGCCACCTGCCGCCCAGGTGATGCCTGCGGTGACCAGCCCGGCGAACCCTGCCGCGGCCAGAACCGTCCGAGCAGCGTCGAGGCTTCCCACCGGCGCCCCGTCGGCCTGCGCCTGGAGCGTGCGCTGCGCGGCAAACCGGCCGAGCAGAGCACCGACTGTGGCCGGCACAGCAAGCAGTACCGGCCACAGTGCGTGCGCCGGTCCCGCCGGGATCGCCGCGAGGATCGGGAGAGCAGGCAGATCGCCCCCCGACGCCTCGAACAAGCTCAACCGCACCTGCCCGAACTGTGCGGTGCTCCCGGCCAGCACCGCGGACGCACCGATCACCAGATTCGGCAGGTACAGGATCGACAGGACGGTGAGACCGAGGACGCCCGTCCAGGTTTCACCGCGTGCCAGCAGGTCGCCCAGTGTGGTCCACGACCACAGCAGTCCCGCGACGACGAGGACGCCGCCGACCGCGAACATGCCGAGCACCGCCCTCGCCGCGGGGCGGACCGACAGCACGAGCCATTCCGGCACCGCGTACCGGAGGACCAGCGGCCGCCACAGACGTGAGCCGATTCCGAGCAACGCGGCGAGCAGGTACAGGCCCGTCACCCACGCCAGAGCCGCAGCGGGGTTCGGCGACGCGACAGGAAGAACACCCGCCGCGTCCTGCATCACGACGAGCGCGACGACCGTGACGGTCAGCGGGCCGGCCAGTGTTGCCGCGGTGATGCGTGCGGCGTCGGGGCCTTCGAGTTGGTACCCGGTGTAGTCCATGACGGCGTCTGCCGCCGAGGCGGCCCCTCGCGCCGACAACCACACCAGGACCGCTGTGGGCAACAGGGGAAGCACACCGAGCGAGGTGCCGTCGATCGTGAGGGTCACCTGGTGCAGCGCGAGCCAGGTACCCGCGATGGCGGCGTAGATCCCCGCCAGGTCGCTGTTCGCGAGCACCATGGTGGTCACCACGATCGTGGCGACCACCGCGAGCGTCACCGCGGGAAGACGTGCCGCGGTACCGACCAGGATTCGGAACCGCTCCGGATCGAGGTGGCCGTCCTCGGGTGGAGTGTGCCGGGTCGACCGGCCGAGCGTGGAAGTCATCGAGTCGAGGGTGTCACCGACGTGTCGCGGAGGGTGTCAGGCGCGCCGATCACCGTTGGTCACCCGGTGAGCGGAACGCCTGGGTGGGGGCGGGCTCGCCGGGAGCGGAACCCTCGTTGTCTTCGGCGCGGTTCACGACGGCGCGCTCGGCATCGGACTCGGGCGCCGACGACGCATCCTCCTGCTCCGGGCGGCCCGGCGACTGCTGCGCGTCCGTGTGCTCCGACTCGGACCGGTCGTACTCGCCGCCGGTGTTCACCCCGGAATGCGACTGGGTGGCCTGGTCGGGCCCGCCGTACTGAGCGGGAGTGAAGCGCTGTGTGCGTTCCTGGTCGGTGCCCCCGTGTTCGCCCGAGTGCTGCTGGCCGAACTGCCCACCGTGCTGCTGTGCGCCCGCAAAAGGCTGGTCGCCCGGCTGCTGTCCGGCGGGGTACTGCGACTCCGGCGACGGCGACGCGGAGGAAGACGACCCACCGGGGTACTGCTGGCTACCGGAGTGCTGGCTACCGGACTGCTCGGACTGCCGGCCGGAGGCGGGCTGGCCCGGGTACTGCTGCGCCCCACCGTACTGCTGGCCCCCGTACTGACCGCCGTACTGCTGGCCCCCGTACTGCTGGGCATCGAACTGCTGACCCGGGAACTGCTGAGCACCGAACTGCTGACCGGGATACTGCTGAGCTCCGGCGGCCTGCCCGCCGTACTGCTGCTGGCCGCCGTACTGGCCGCCGTACTGCTGCTGGCCGGTGTACTGCTGCCCGCCGTACTGCTGGGCACCGAACTGCTGTCCCGGGTACTGCTGGGCACCGAACTGTCCGACACCCTGCTGCGCCGAACCCTGCTGCGGCGAACCCTGCGGATAGCCTTGTGCGCCACCGCTCTGCCGTGCCGAGCGTCCGGGCACCAGAATGCCCAGTCCGAACAGCAGAGTGACGACGGCGAGCGCGGCCTGCACGAAGCCGAAGACGAGGATCGTGACTCCGCCCCAGGCGATTCCCGTGTCTTCCGGCAGATGGAACAACTGGAAGAGCGAGGTCACGAAGCCGACTCCCGACGCGACCACTGCCACTGCCCGCAGGTCCTGGCCGGGCAGCAACGAGAGCGCTGCGCTGACGCCACCGAGCAACAGGAAAGCGAGGGGCACGACGGCGAATCCGAAATCGAACGACGACAGTGCGACGCGGGAACCGAACGTGATGCTCACATACGGCGCGAGACCGAGTAGAAAGTTCACGACACCGAGCGCGGCGACCACAAGTGGCAGCAGCAGCGGCACCACCTTGCTCGGGGTGGATTGCCCTGCGGGGAAATTCATCGGTCCTCCTGCTGTCGGTTCGGCTGTCGTCCGTCTCCTGCGTACCAGCCTAGGCACGACCCGCGAGAATGGGGCCATGCCGCACACTTTTGCCCCGGGCCCGGATGTCGTTGTGGAAACCGAGGTCAAACGTTCGCGATTTCTCGCCGCACTCCGGCGTGTCGAATCACCGGAGTCGGCGCTGGCCTTCGTCGAGGAACAACGGCGACTGTATCCCGATGCACGCCACCACTGCTGGGCGTTCGTCGTCGGCGACGAGCATGCGACGCGGGCCGAGCGGTCGAGCGACGACGGCGAACCGGGCGGAACCGCAGGTATCCCGATGTTGCAGGTCCTGCATCACCGTGACCTCGTGAACGTCGCTGTGGTGGTGACGCGGTGGTTCGGCGGCATCAAGCTGGGTGCGGGCGGACTCGTGCGCGCGTACTCGGGAGCGGTCACGACCGCGCTCGACTCGGCGCGCGTGGTCACGCGGGTCCGCCGGGAGCTGTTCGAACTCGGGGTCGATCATGCCGACGCCGGTCGCGTGGAAGCCGAGCTGAGACAGCGCGGGGTCAGCGTGCTCGGCGTCGCGTACGGCGAGCGTGCGGTACTGACCGTCGCGACGTCCGACCCGGTCGTTCTCACGGCGACGGTCGCGTCGGTCACGTCCGGTTCGGGTGACCTCACGCCGGTGGGGCACCAGTGGATCGACGAGTAGGCACCGAAAGCACACTGCCCCCGAAACACGCCTGCCCCCGAAAACACACTGCCCGTGTGTGTTCCGTCGGGAACACACACGGGCAGAGGTCGAACGGTGCGAAATTACAGCGACTGCAGGATTTCGCGCGCGAGAGCGGCGGTCTCGGACGGCGTCTTGCCGACCTTGACGCCGGCGGCCTCGAGGGCGTCCTTCTTGGCCTGGGCGGTGCCCGAGGAACCGGAGACGATGGCGCCGGCGTGGCCCATGGTCTTGCCCTCGGGTGCGGTGAAGCCCGCGACGTAGCCGACGACCGGCTTGGTCACATTGGCCTTGATGTAATCGGCTGCGCGCTCCTCGGCGTCGCCGCCGATCTCGCCGATCATCACGATGACCTTGGTCTCGGGATCCTTCTCGAACGCAGCGATCGCGTCGATGTGGGTGGTGCCGATGACCGGGTCGCCGCCGATGCCGATGGCGGTCGAGAAACCGTACTCACGGAGTTCGAACATCATCTGGTAGGTCAGGGTGCCCGACTTCGACACCAGACCGACCGGGCCCTTGCCGGCGATATTCGCCGGGGTGATGCCGACCAGCGCCTCACCGGGGGTGATGATGCCGGGGCAGTTGGGGCCGATGATCCGGGTCTTCTCGCCCTTGTCGACGTTGTAGGCCCACGCGTACGCGGAGTCCTGCACCGGAATGCCCTCGGTGATGACGACCAGCAGCGGGATCTCGGCGTCGATGGCCTCGACGATGGCGTCCTTCGCGAAGGCCGGCGGAACGAACGCGATGGAGACGTCCGCGCCGGTCTCCTTCATGGCCTCGGCGACGGTGCCGTAGACCGGCAGTTCGACGGCGTTGCCGTCCTTGTCGGTGTGCGAGACCGTGGTGCCGGCCTTGCGGGCGTTGACGCCGCCGACAACCTGGGTGCCGGCCTTGAGCATGAGAGCGGTGTGCTTGGTGCCCTCGCCGCCGGTGATGCCCTGGACGATGACCTTGGAATCCTTGGTAAGGAAGATTGCCATTGTTCTGTGTGTCCCTTTACTTCGCTGCGAAGGCGAGCTCGGCAGCCTTGTCGGCAGCCTCGTCCATGGTGGCGACGACCGTGACCAGCGGGTGGTTGGCCTCGGAGAGGATGCGGCGACCCTCCTCGACGTTGTTGCCGTCGAGGCGGACGACCAGCGGCTTGTTGGCCTCGTCGCCCAGCGTCTCGAGCGCGCCGACGATGCCGTTTGCCACGGCGTCACATGCGGTGATGCCACCGAAGACGTTGACGAACACGCTCTTGACCTGCTCGTCGTTGAGGATCACGTCCAGGCCGGCGGCCATGACGGCAGCCGAAGCGCCGCCACCGATATCGAGGAAGTTGGCGGGCTTGACTCCGCCGTGCTTCTCACCTGCGTAGGCAACGACGTCGAGAGTGGACATCACGAGTCCTGCGCCGTTACCGATGATGCCGACCTCGCCGTCGAGCTTGACGTAGTTGAGGTCGTTCTCCTTGGCCTTGAGCTCGAGCGGATCGGTGGCGTCCCGATCCTCGAATGCCTCGTGGCCGGGCTGACGGAACGCGGCGTTCTCGTCCAGCGTCACCTTGCCGTCGAGAGCCAGAATCTGGTCGTCCGGGGTGCGGACGAGCGGGTTCACCTCGACGAGGAGCGCGTCCTCCTTGATGAACACCTCCCACAGCTTCTGGATGGTGTTGGCGGCGGCATCGAGCACCTCTGCGGGCAGCTTGCCGGCCTCGGCGATCTCGCGGGCGAAGGCCAGGTCGACGCCCTTGACCGCGTTCACCGGGATCTTCGCGAGGGCGTCCGGGTTCTCCTCGGCGGTGACCTCGATCTCGACGCCACCCTCCACGGAGCACATCGCCAGGTAGGTGCGGTTGGTGCGGTCGAGCAGGAAGGAGATGTAGTACTCCTCGGCGATGTCACTCGCCTCTGCGACCAGCAGCTTCTTCACGACGTGGCCCTTGATGTCGAGGCCCAGGATGGCCTCGGCGTTGGCCACGGCGGCATCGACGTCGGCGGAGTACTTCACGCCGCCCGCCTTGCCACGGCCGCCGACCTTGACCTGCGCCTTGACCATCACGGGCTTGCCGATTTCCTCGGCGATCTCGCGGGCTCCGGCGACCGTGTCTGTAACACGTCCAGCCGACGTCGGCACGTCATGCTTGGCGAAAAGTTCCTTCGCCTGGTATTCGAAGAGATCCATCTGCTCACCGTCTCGTCTGCGTTCACGCCCGCTCGGGGGTATTGAGCGGGCCGGTTCGGACTCTAGTTACATGGACGCCCTGCGAAACGTCCGCGCTCCGGGCATGTGGCGCATGTCACGGATCCTGGACGCCGAGGGTTAGCTCACGGGTTTCCTCCCGGAATGTGAGAACGCCGCAACCAAGAGGAGCACCATCCCCAGGATGACAGGCGCCGCTCACGCGGCCGCGACCGGCTCCCCCGAGGCCACCCGGCAGTCGGCCCCCGATTGCTCCGAGACTCTTTCGCAATGCAAAAGTCATTGGATGTTTCATCCCGTGACATTCGGCCCATTCCCCGCTTTTCCCAGCACATAACTGTGATGCCGCTCACATAAGGGCTTTGGTTTGCGTTATAGGTTGCCCTGCTTGCGATCGTTTCGTTACCGTCGCTCAGGTCAAGTAACGATGAGGTCACGAAACGGAGGATGGCGATGCGCCCAGGCAGCCCGATTGCCGAAAGCCACGCCCGCCGGCCCGAAACGGCACCGGACGACTGGAACGCTTGGACCACAGCGACCATAGATTTCCGCACGACGGGCCTCGCCTCCGAGCCGACCTACTACGTCGACGCTCCCACCTCGGATTCCGCCGAATCTTCCGACACCGTCTCTCCTGTTCGCCGCAGCGGAGCGCACCGGGTGCCTACTCCCCCGACCGCGCTCAAGGGCCGTGCCGCGGTGTTCGCCGTCGCCGCCGGCGCAGTCGTCGCAGCGGGTCAGGCAGCGACCAACGGTGGCCCCGGCCAGAACGCCGACCACAGCCAGGTCGCACTCGCCGCAGACACCAGCGACTCCTCGGTCATCACGGCCACCGCGGTGCCGCAGGCAGCGCAGTTCACTTCCGACAGCACCGGTGCGGCACCCTCGCAGGCGCCCCAGGTGCTCAACATCGCCGACCCCAACGACCTGTCGCAGTTCTCCAACCTCCTCGCCAAGGGCGAACGCTTCAGCGAGGAGCGAGCGGCACGCGAGGCAGCGGCACGCCGGCCCCTGTTCGTCCTTCCCGCTGCGGGCGCGTTCACCTCGAACTTCGGTGCTCGCTGGGGCACTCTCCATGCCGGCATCGACATCGCCGGCCCGATCGGCACCCCGATCCTCGCGGTCGCCGACGGTGAAGTCATCGATTCCGGTCCCGCGTCGGGTTTCGGTATGTGGATCCGGTTGCTCCATGCCGACGGCACGGTCACCGTGTACGGGCACATCGATCAGTCCATGGTCAGCGTGGGACAGCAGGTCCTGGCCGGCGACCAGATCGCCACCATGGGTAACCGCGGATTCTCCACCGGTCCGCACCTCCACTTCGAGGTGCACCTCAACGGCGTCGACAAGATCGACCCGGTGCCGTGGCTCGCCACCCGGGGCATCGCCCCCGGCAGCAACCGCGTCTGACGAACTCCCACATCGCGCGCCCTTCCGCCGCGATACCGGTCGCCTCGCGACAGCCCGCGCGGGCAACCGCGGTGCGGGCGCCTAGAGCTTGATCATCGGCACGCCGCCGACCAGCATCAGCCGGACCTTACCGGCACTTCCGAAGTCGATGACGACCGTCGCGGTGGGCCCACTGCCCTTCGTCTCCAGAACCGTGCCCAGCCCGTACTTGTCGTGGCTGACGCGGTCGCCGACGGCGAGCACGAGGTGATTGTTTCGCCCGCGCGGCGCCCCGAAACTCGGCGAGGACGAACGCTCCTCCCTCGCACCGAACCGCGATCCCGTGCCCGAGCCGATGGCATGTCCGCGACCCGGCCCCGGATCTGTCCGCTTCCATTCGACGAGGTGCTGCGGAATCTCCTGCAGGAAACGAGATTCCGGATTCGTGACGGGTTGTCCCCACGACGAGCGCAGCACTGCGCGGCTGACGTACAGACGACGGCGCGCTCGCGTGATGCCGACGTAAGCCAGACGCCGCTCTTCGGACAACTCGGCAGGATCACCGAGCGCACGCATGTGCGGGAACTGCCCGTCTTCCCAGCCCGTCACGAACACGACGGGGAACTCGAGTCCCTTGGCGGTGTGCAGCGTCATCAACGTGACGACACCGTCCTGGTTTTCGGGGATCTGGTCGGCGTCGGCGACGAGTGAGACCTTCTCCAGGAACGCCGCCAGCGAACCGGGATCCGGGTCGCCGTCTTCACGTCCCACATCTTCGATACCCGCGGCATTGCGCACGTCGGCGCTGAATTCCCGTGCGACACTGACGAGTTCGTTGAGGTTGTCGAGCCGGGCGCCGTCCTGCGGATCGTCGCTGGCGGCGAGTTCGGAGCTGTACCCGGTGCGTTCGAGAATCGCCTCGACCACGTCGCCGATGTCGACCGTGTCGTTGCCGTCGGCGTCGGAGACCACCAGCATCGCCCGCAGTTCGTCGAGAATCCCCACGAATCCGGCGATCGCCTTCTGCGCACGAGTGTTCAGCAGGGCAACTTTGCCCTCGGCCGCATCCCGCAGCGCCTGACCGAACCCGATGCCGAGACGCTCGGCATGCACCGCCACGCAGGCCTCGGCCCGGTCGCCGATGCCGCGTCGAGGCGTGTTGAGGATCCGGCGCAGGCTCACGGTGTCCTCGGGGTTCTCGAGGACCTTGAGGTACGCGACGATGTCGCGCACTTCCTTGCGCTCGTAGAACCGGACCCCGCCGACGACCTTGTACGGCACGCCGTGACGGATGAACACGTCCTCGAAGGCCCTGGACGCGTTGTTGGTGCGGTAGAACACCGCGATATCGGAGAACTTGATGCCCTCGTCGACGAGACGGTCGATCTCCGCCGCGACGAACCGCGCCTCGTCGTGCTCGTTGTCGGCCACGTACCCGACCACGAGATCGCCCTCACCGGAATCGGTCCACAACCGCTTCTCGCGACGACCGGTGTTGCGGGAGATCACCGCGTTCGCCGCGGACAGGATGTTCTGGGTGGACCGGTAGTTCTGCTCGAGCAGGATCGTGCGCGCCTGGGGATAGTCGCGTTCGAACTCCTCGATGTTGCGGATGGTCGCGCCGCGGAAGGCGTAGATCGACTGGTCGGCGTCGCCGACCACGCACAGTTCGCTCGGCTCGACGGTGGAGTCGTCGTCGGGGTCGCCCACCAGGGTGCGGACCAGCACGTACTGGGCGTGGTTCGTGTCCTGGTACTCGTCGACCAGCACGTGCCGGAAGCGCCGGCGGTAGTACTCGGCGATGTCCGGGTGAGCCTGCAGCAACGCGACGGTCTCGCCGATCAGGTCGTCGAAGTCGAAAGCGTTCGCGGCACGGAGGCGCTGC
Organism: Rhodococcus sp. NPDC060084; assembly: GCF_042730335.1. Taxonomy (NCBI): domain Bacteria; kingdom Bacillati; phylum Actinomycetota; class Actinomycetes; order Mycobacteriales; family Nocardiaceae; genus Rhodococcus; species Rhodococcus sp. NPDC060084. The sequence goes on along the minus strand of NZ_JBHWWX010000049.1, from coordinate 2,749 downwards.
TGATACAGCGCGTACACCCGCGCGACGATCCGTTCCAGATCGCTGGCGTCGGCACCGACGGCGGCCGCCGCCTCTTCCGGGCCGATCAGCTCGTTCTTCAGATTCGAGATCTGGGTGGAGAGCAGCCGCGGAGAGTACTTCTTGATGTCTAGTTCGAGGTCTTTCGCGATCATCGTCAGCAGCCGGCGCGAATCGTCGGCGTCGTAGATCGTGAAGTTGGAGTTCATGCCGGGCAGGAGGCTCGCCTGGGCCCGCAGAATCCGGACGCAGCTCGAGTGGAAGGTCGACACCCACATCGACAGGGCACGTGGCCCGACCAGAGCGGCTACGCGCTCGCGCATCTCTGCGGCTGCTTTGTTGGTGAACGTGATGGCGAGCACCTGACCGGGTGCGACGCCTCGCTCGCCCAGCAGGTAGGCGATCCGCCGCGTGAGCACTGCCGTCTTGCCCGAGCCCGCACCCGCCACGATGAGCAGCGGCCCACCTTCGTGCGTGACCGCTTCCCGCTGTTGTGGATTGAGTCCCTCGAGGAGAGCGTCCGAATCGGGGGTCGTGTGGGCGGGAGCAACGGGAGTGTTCATCGTTCTACCAAACTACCGGACGCGTACGACAGCGAATCCCCGACTTGGCCGCGGATTGACACGGTGGCAAACTGGACGTTATGTCATGCGCCCTTCACCGGTCGGACGGCCAGCGCTGACGCGAGGAGATGACATTGAACGCCAACACCGACGCTGCTCTTTCCGGCGAAACCGCCGACGCAGTGCCCACCACCGAGGCCGAGATCGACGAACTCCGCAAGGAGATCGATCGCCTCGACGCCGAGATCCTCGCGGCCGTCAAGCGCCGCACCGAGGTCTCGCGCATCATCGGCCGGACCCGGATGGCGTCCGGCGGCACGAGGCTCGTGCACAGCCGCGAGATGAAGGTGCTCGAGCGTTTCAGCGAACTGGGCCAGGAAGGCCACACCCTCGCGATGCTGCTGCTGCGCCTCGGCCGCGGTCGCCTCGGCCACTAGCCCACGGGCAGTGCCGGCCCGAACACTGCGCCGGCCTGAACACTGCCGGCCCGTGGGCGTAGCGGCGGGGCTCCCTCCCGTTACCGGAGCGCGATGTATTTCGTCTCGAGGTATTCCTCGATACCTTCGGTCCCGCCTTCGCGGCCGATGCCGGACGCCTTGATCCCGCCGAACGGTGCGGCGACATCCGACACCACTCCCCGGTTGACGCCGACGATGCCCGATTCCAGTGCATCCGACACCCGGAGCGCCCGATCCAGATCGTGCGTGAAGATGTACGCCGCCAGCCCGTACTCGGTGTCGTTGGCTGCGGCGACGGCCTCGTCCTCCGTGTCGAAACCGGTGACGGCGGCGACCGGCCCGAAGACCTCTTCCCGCAGGATGCGAGCAGTACGCGGCACGTCGTCGAGCACCGTGGCCGGATAGAACCAGCCCGGGCCCTCCGGGGTCTCGCCGCCGAGTCGCACCGTCGCGCCTCCCGCAACCGCGTCTTCGACCAGTTCGATCACCGTCTTCTTCTGGTTCTCGTTGATCAGCGGCCCGAGGGTCGTGTCGGGATCGGTCCCCGGCCCTTGCTTGTACGACGCCATGCGTTCGGTGAGCTTGGTGACGAATTCCTCCCGGACGGAGTTCGCGACGTGGAACCTGTTCGCGGCCGTGCACGCCTCACCGCCGTTCCGCAGTTTGGCCGCAACCGCACCCTCGACCGCTTCATCGAGGTCGGCGTCGTCGAACACGACGAACGGTGCGTTTCCGCCGAGTTCCAGGGAGGTGCGCAGGAGCGACCGGCCGGCGGTCTGCGCGAGCGACCGTCCTACCGCCGTCGATCCGGTGAAGGTGAGTTTGCGCAGCCGCGGATCCTCGAGCAGGGGGCCGGTCACATCCCCGGCGTGGGACGTCGGCAGCACCGACAACACGCCTGCGGGCAGACCGGCTTCGGCGAAGAACTGGGCAAGCATCAGCAGGGTCAGCGGCGTCTCCGACGCAGGCTTGACGAGCATCGTGCACCCCGCGGCCAGAGCGGGGGCGATCTTGCGGGTACCCATCGCGAGAGGGAAGTTCCACGGCGTGATCGCAAGGCACGGGCCGACCGGTTGCTTCGTGACGAGAATGCGGCCGTTGCCCGCCGGGGCGGGGGTGTAGCGGCCGGCGATCCGCACTGCTTCCTCGGAGAACCATCGCAGGAACTCGGTGCCGTACGCGACTTCGGACCGGCTCTCGGGCAATGCTTTACCCATTTCGAGGGTCATGAGCAGCGCGACGTCGTCGGCGCGTTCGCTGATCTTCGCCCACACCGCGCGAAGAAGTTCTGCTCGCTCACGCGGAGGCGTCGCGGCCCAGTCGCGGCCTGCGGTCACCGCAGCATCCAGGGCGCGCATGGCGTCGTCGGGAGTGGCGTCGGCCACCTCGGCCAGAACGTCACCCGTGGCGGGGTTGTGGACGGGAAAGGTCGCTCGATTTCCGGCAGGCACCCACTCGCCACCGAGAAAGAGGTCGGTGGGCACGGACCGGATCAGTTCTGATGTGTCCATGAACCCCATCATGCGCGTCCCGCGCCGCGGAGGGTGCAAACCCGGCGGTTCGGGGAGGTGGACACTACTGTCGATCGCATGAGCGACGTGACCCGATCCACCCCGTGGCAGAAGTTGGTCGATCATCGCGCGGAGGTCGAGGGGATGCATCTGCGGGAGATGTTCGCCGCCGATCCCGGCCGCGCCGACGCGATGACCG